>JBDHYT010000351.1:0-3645 GCA_039811485.1 Marinilabiliaceae bacterium
ATCGGTTCAGGCACTTGACATTCAGTTGAGTGATATGGCCGACCAATCGCTTGAGTAGTGTATTGCCAAATAATATATAAGGCTGTCATTAAATCCGACAGCCTTTTTTTGTTTCTTCCTTTTTATCTGGTAATCAAGGTGTTTAGAGTACTCCTTTGGTGCTGGGCAGTCTGTTGTCTGAATCATCCTTTTTTACCGCCATCTTTATCGCTCTTGCCAATGCTTTGAATATTCCTTCTATTTTGTGGTGTTCGTTTGTGCCGGTGGCCTGAATGTTAATATTCATCATCGCCGAATCGGATAGGCTCTTAAAGAAGTGCATGAACATTTCGGTAGGCATGTCGCCTATTTTTTCGCGGTTGAATGTGGCATCCCATACCAGCCACGGGCGGCCTCCAAAGTCGAGTGCCACGGTGCATAAGCAGTCGTCCATTGGCAGCGTAAATCCGTATCTTTCAATACCGCGTTTGTCGCCCAATGCTTTTCTGATTGCCTCACCAAGGGCCAGTGCTGTGTCTTCGATGGTGTGATGCTCGTCAACATACAGATCACCTGTTACTTTTATTGATAAGTCGCAACCGGAGTGACGACTAATCTGTTCCAGGAGATGATCGAAAAATCCTATCCCCGTTTCTATTTTGCCTGCTCCTTCACCATCAAGGTTTAGAAGTATCTCAATGTCGGTTTCCGATGTTTTACGGCTTATCTTTGCAGTGCGGTTTGGTTTAGTGAGGTGTCGTGCTATATCTCTCCAGCTGTTGGTGATTAATACCGGGGTAATATCCATATTTCCGGGCAGCTGAAAGCTTGCATCGTTGGTGAACAGAATTGCTTTTGCTCCCAGATTGGCTGCAAGCTGCACATCGGTCAGTCTGTCGCCTATCACATACGACTCACACAAGTCGTACTCATCGGTCATGTATTGTGTAAGCATGGCGGTTCCCGGTTTGCGGGTTGGCAGGTTTTCGTGATCAAAAGAGCGGTCGATGAAAATTCTGTCGAACTGAACTCCTTCTCCATCAAGTGTCTCTAACATTTTGTCGTGTGCCGGCCAAAAAGTCTCTTCACGAAAAGATGCCGTGCCCAGTCCATCCTGGTTGGTGACCATCACAAATTCGTAATTTGATGACGCTCTAATCTTTGATAATGCAGTGATTACACCCGGTATGAAACTCAGTTTCTCTAATGAGTCAATCTGGAAATCTATCGGCGGCTCTTTTATTATTGTTCCGTCGCGATCGATAAAAAGAATTCTCTTTTTCATGGTTGTTCGGTTTTGTCATAGTTTCTCATCTCTTCCATCAGTTTTTTGTTCTCATCCGGAGTGCCTACTGTAAATCTGATGCAGTTGTAACAACCCTCCACTGCCGACCGGTTGCGTACCACAATCCCTTTGTCCGACAGGTAGTTGTATAGTTTTGATGCATCGGTGGTTTTGGCAAGCAGAAAATTGGCATCCGACGGATAGATGTGTGCGATGCACTTAAGTCCGACCATCGCGTCTTTCATCTTCTCTCTCTCGCTTATTGTGGTCTCAATCCATTGTTGTGTAGGGTTGTTTGCGAGTAGTTCCAATGCTTTTTCCTGGGTTAACATGTTGATGTTGTAGGGATATTTTATTTTGCCGAGTATTGCAATTATCTCTTCGGATGCAAATGCCATCCCTATGCGTAATCCAGCCATTGCACCAGCCTTCGAGAGTGTCTGTAAAACCACCAGATTGTTATATCTGGCAAGTTCTTTGATGAAACTGCGCTGGGCCGAAAAATCAATGTATGCTTCGTCGATAACCACTATACCGTCAAATCCTTCGATGGTCTTTATCAGCTCATCTCTGTCTAATATGTTGCCGGTAGGATTGTTGGGTGAGCATAAAAACATCAGCTTGCTGTTTTTGTCTGATGCTGAAAGTAGTTCCGAGTGATCGATACCGAAAGTATCATTCAGTTGTATCTCCCTCAATTCCACGTTGTTGGTTGATGCTGCCACCTGGTACATTCCATACGTTGGTTTTATGGTTATAATATTGTCAATCCCAGGTTCACAGAATGCCCTGATAAGCAGATCGATAGGTTCGTCGCTGCCATTGCCCACAAATATCTGTTTGATGTCAGTCCCTTTGATTTTTGATATTGCCGTTTTCAGTTTTATCTGATACGGATCGGGATAACGGTTGTAGGGTGCGTTATAGGGCGATTCGTTGGCATCGAGAAATACCGAAGCATCTCCCTTGAACTCGTCGCGTGCCGATGAGTAGGGTTTTAGTTTGGCTATGCAGTTGCGGGTTAACTCGGCTGTGGTTCGTCTCTTCATTTGGATTCTTAATTATGAAAGTGCCTTTAATCTGACTGTTACGGCGTTTTTGTGTGCCTGGAGCTGCTCTGCTTCAGCCATCGTTTCTATTACAGGTCCTAATATCTCCAATGCCTCTGGCATTATCTCCTGAATGGTGATGCTCTTCATGAAACTCAACAGGTTCACACCGCTGTAGGAGTTTGCAAAACCGTTGGTGGGCAGTGTATGGTTGGTTCCCGACGCATAATCGCCGGCACTCTCGGGAGTGTAATTGCCCAAAAATACCGAGCCTGCACTTTTTATCTGCTTTATCAGGTTACGGTAATTCTTCACCGACAATATAAGGTGCTCAGGAGCATACATGTTGCTGAACTCCATCATTTCATCTATCGACTGTAACAGAATCAGTTTGCTGTTATCCAGTGCTTTAACTGCAATATATTCACGCGGCAGTTGCTGCACCTGTTTCTCAACCTCTTTGGCCACCTTGTCGAGCATTTGCGCTGATGTGGTAAGCATTATCACCTGGCTGTCGGCTCCATGTTCGGCCTGCGACAGGAGGTCGGCAGCCACAAATTCGGGATTTGCGCTGTCGTCGGCCATTACCAAAACTTCCGAAGGGCCCGCAGGCATATCTATTGCCACCTTAGCCAATGCTGCCCACTGTTTTGCAGCCATCACGTAACTGTTGCCCGGGCCGAATATTTTATATACGGCAGGCACCGTCTCCGTTCCGTAAGTCATTGCCGCAATAGCTTGGATGCCACCAAGTTTGAATATACGCGTTATCCCCACCAGCTGTGCGGTATAAAGAATTGCCGGGTCGATGGTGCCATCTTTGGCGGGTGGTGTGCACATCACTATATCGCTGCATCCGGCCAGCCTGGCAGGTATGCCGAGCATCAGCACGGTGGAGAACAACGGTGCACTGCCGCCCGGAATGTAGAGGCCAACCTTTTCTATCGGGAGATATTTCTGCACGCACCGCACTCCCGGCATTGTCTCTGTTTCACGGTCTGACTGTTGCTGCAATGAGTGGAACTTTTCGATATTGCGGGCAGCAACATTTATGGCTTGTTTTAATCCCGGATTGAGTTTCGCCACGGCACTCTCAATCTCCCAAATGTTAACTTCTATCTCTTCCGAAGAGTAACCGTCAAACCGCATGGTATATTCACGCAGGGCTGCATCGCCTCTACTGCTGATGTCGTCCATCACAGGTTTTACATAGTCGAAAAGTGCGGTAATGTTGGCTGTTGGCCGTTGCATCAGCTGTTGCCAGCTCTCTGATGGCGGATTTTTGACTATCTGCATACTTCTAATTGTTAGAGAATCATTTTTTCGATTGGG
>JBDHYT010000352.1:0-3644 GCA_039811485.1 Marinilabiliaceae bacterium
ATGAATTTAACAGCAAAAAACTATCCGACATATATCTTGAGCGTATCTGGGCACCACTGCACGACATATCGCAATATCACGAATGGCTATACTTCAGAGAAGAGCTGTTAAACTCACGAACATTCTATTACCCGTTGAAGGACACAAAAAACAGATACACATATCAGAATATTGCTGCTTCGCCGTTTGGCAATAGCTTGATTCGCGATTTTGCTGCTTCGGTATTGGTGAATGAGCAACTGGGCAAAGACGAAATACCGGATATGCTTACAGTGGAATTTACCTCAACCCCCGGAGTAAGAAAGAAACAACTACCCATCGATGCCGAGACCGAAGATATGCTTCTGCGCCTCGACAACGAGATAGAGAGTCTGCTGAAACTCATCGACGAGCAGGTGGGATTGCACAATACGCTGGTGGTATGCACCGCCATCAACCGCCCATCGAATATCAGCGACACATCCAACCGCTACAACAAGCCACGGGGAGTATTTAGTGCCACAAAAGCATCATCGCTTCTCAACCTCTATCTGATGGCAATATACGGACAGGGCAAGTGGGTGCTAAACCACAAGAGCGGAGAGATTTATTTGAATAACGAACTGATTGACAAATCGAAAATCGACCGTAATATTATCCTTAAGCAAGCCTGCGATTTCCTGCTTCAAGTTGAAGGCATTGCAGTGGCCATTTCGGCATCAGACTTAAAAAACGCCAATCCTGCATGGTTCTCAAACAGGTCGATGATTCAGAACTACCATCTCAAACGATCGGGTGACATAATATTCACACTCGAACCCGGATGGAGCGAAGAGCTGCCCAACGGCAAACTTATTTCACACTCCTGGGGACAGGAGACAGTACCATTAGCTTTCTACGGATGGCGCATTGCACGCCAAAACATAAATCAGACAATAAATATTACCGACGTGGCACCAACGATATGTACCTTTCTGGAGATATCGCTTCCCAACGGAAACGAAGGAAACTCAATCAACGGACTGTTGCCTTGAGCAGGATGCCACAGCTCTGCTGAACTCCTCAAGCATGGCAATGTCTTTTTCGAGGGCATTGCCCACAACCACAATATCGGCTCCGGCGTTGCAGGCAGCCGATATTTTTTCGGATGTATTAAGCCCGCCACCTACAATAACAGGTATCGACACCTCATTTACAACCGAGGCTATCACCCGGTGCGGCACCGGATTAAGTGCACCACTGCCGGCCTCAAGGTAAAGAAGTTTCATGCCAAGAATCTCGCCGGCAAGTGCCGTTGCAACAGCAATATCAACCTTATCGGATGGGATGGGCAACGAATTGCTCATATACTGAACAGAAGTTGTACGCCCGCCATCAATCAGCATATACCCTGTGGATATGGCCTCGATGCCAATGCGACGAATGGCCGGAGCTGCAACCACCTGCTGACCAATAAGAAACTCGGGATTCCGCCCCGAGATAAGTGAGATAAAGAGTACGGCATCGGCCGATGGGGCGAGCTGCGAAACATTACCCGGAAAAAGCACCACCGGAACATCAACAAGCAGTTTTACCCTTTCTACAAATAGTGCTGTATCGGCAGTCACAAGACTTCCGCCCACAAAAACCAGCGAGGGCATTGTGCGCTTCAGCACCTCCGCAAGTTGTTCAAAGCGAACCTCGTTGTAGGAATCGGGGTCGAGAAGCAGGGCAAGCATCTTCTCACCTATCCCTCTCTTCTTTTCAATATATTGATATACTGACATATACAAAATCAACAATAGACTAACACAAAATCATCGGTTACCCAATACGACATTTTTACTTCGGCATTAAAACCTTCTTGCGATATTCCACCGGTAAAATCGCCACTCTTCTCTACCTTAAAGCTCTTCACAAAAAGATCGCTATTGAAGATCACACCTTGTCTATCAAACAGTTTGAATAACATCTCTTTAGCCGACCAAATAAGGAGTACATAAAGCGAAAATTGCTGTGAATCGATAAATTCCAATTCATCGCTGGAGACAAAACGCTGAAAATACCTGTCGGCCCTGTTGGAAAGATACTCAATATCTACGGCTGTTGGCTTGTCGGATAGGGTTACACACACATATCCCTTAGTGTGCGAAATGCTGATGAATCCACCATCAATCAAAGGTTTGCCACTGGGCAGATAGCTTACAGGCGTATAGCAGCCCCGCATCTCTCTAATCAATGCCCTCACTGCCAGCCATTCACGCTTACGTCCTTCGAACCTGAACTGGCTATATACAGCCTGTTCGTCGTCGTTGAGCAGCACCATCGCTTCGAGCTCATCAAGCTCTTCGGTGAGTTTCCACACTCCAAGGTAAGTGCCATTGCCGGTATCAATCTTTTTGTAAACGGGCATGATACTATTTCCAGATTATCGACTCCATAAGTTCCATAATATCACTCCTGATGAATGCAACAACCGGTGCCAGGCTATCTTTGTTGGGAGCAGTATTAAAATATAACGCCCCCCGCAAAAAATGCTTTGTACTGTCGGTGACGGCAAACTGAAGAGGAGATGCAGCATTTCCCCTGATGTCGTAGAGAATACCGTATAATTTTTTACTCTCATCGCTAAAAACCACCTCACCTATTGCATCGGCCTTTATAGAGTGCT
Organism: Marinilabiliaceae bacterium; assembly: GCA_039811485.1. Taxonomy (GTDB): domain Bacteria; phylum Bacteroidota; class Bacteroidia; order Bacteroidales; family Marinilabiliaceae; genus JAGPIS01. The sequence continues at coordinate 2,630 of JBDHYT010000352.1, forward strand.
TATAGGCAAGTTTTCGGCTGTCCTCCATTAGCTCCGACACATTGCCATTCACACTTTTGTAGCTAATATGAATTGTTGCTTTGAAAGTGGGGAAAACCACATTCACCCAATAGGGTTGGTCGGGCACATCGGTGTCGGGAACGATTTTGGCATACACCGGATAGTTGAAACCATAGGGGAAAGCAGTATCCAGGGAACAATACTCCTTTTCGGGTAGGCCGATTCGGAAATATCCGCGTGGAAGGGGCGTATATTGATTATTGCACGCCGACATAAAAACAGTAACTAAAAGTATTGAAAACAGAATCTTCATCAGGAATGATTTTTTTCGGTACAGAAAACATTATTATTTCCAGAGGATAATCACAACAAGCTGAATGTAAGAACTAAACCAGACACCAATACTTTATGGCTCAGGCAGGTTGTCCCACAACAAATTTCACTTTCTTAATCCGTCTGTTATCTACTGCTACCACAGTAAAAGTATAGTTTTTATATTCCACTTTTTCATGTTTGGCTGGTATGGCTCCTTTAATCTCAAGCAGAAGCCCGGCGAGCGTTTCGGCGTCACCTCTCACCGGATCGAACAAGTCGGGGTCGATGCCGGTAATTTTAAAGAAGTCGTTGAGTGTGATTTTTGCCTCAAACATAAGCGATCCATCAGACATAACGGTATGCAGCGCCTCTTCGTCATCGTACTCATCGCTTATTTCTCCCACTATCTCCTCGAGAATATCCTCCATGGTAACAATTCCGGCCATTCCGCCATACTCATCCACCACAATGGCCATGTGAATCTTATTTGCCTGAAACTCAGCCAACAGATCATTTATCTTTTTTATGCCGGGCACAAAATAAGCATCCCTGATAAGTGCCGACCAGTCGAAACCCTGTTCCTTATCGAGGTGTGGCAGCAGATCCTTTACATACAGCACACCTTTTATCTCGTCGTGCGAATCGGCATATACCGGTATCCGCGAATAACCCGACTCAACAATAACCTGAAGCACCTTCG
>JBDHYT010000353.1:0-3643 GCA_039811485.1 Marinilabiliaceae bacterium
CAGGCATCCTTCCCGAAGGATTATATACGCCGGCAACCACATCGGCTACCGCCTTACCATTGAACTCACCTGCATAAAAATTCTGAATTATGGCAGGCACCTTTTCGGCCGCAGAGACAAAACTCATCGGACGGCCACTGGTATTTATCATCACCACAGGTTTGCCAAGTTCAATTATCCTGGCGATAAGCAACTCCTGACGACCCGGCAGTTTGAGGCTCAGTCTTGAAGCACTCTCACCCACGGTACGGCCGTTATCACCTACCGAAAGAATAACAATATCAGCCTTACGGGCAACCTCAACAGCCTCATCAATCAATGCTTTTTCGTTATCATCAAGAGGAAAATCACGAATATCACTCTCCGGAAAGTGAGGATCGGTATGCTTGCAGCCTTCGGCATAAAGAATCTCAGCACCCTTAAGAGCCTCACTCAACCCGTCGAATATGCCAACTGCACTTGTGCGCACCGGCCCGTAACGACTCAGCAGACTCTTCTTCTCTTTGGCATTCGGACCGATAATTGCGACCTTTTTCCCTGCATATCCGGCAAGAGGCAACAGATTATCGCTGTTTTTAAGCAACACAACCGACTGACGGGCAGCATCAAGCGACAAATCAACAGCCTCTTTATTATGCACCACTTCGGTTGCTTTTGGATTAAGTACATAAGGTTCGTCAAACAACTTGAGTCTGAACTTTACACTAAGCACCTCACCCACACGGCTATTGAGCATCTCTTCGCTAATCTGTCCTTCAGCAACAGCCTGTTTCACGGCATTGATAAACGGAGTGGGCGAGTTAAAGGCCGTCTTCACATTAAGACCAGCATTGATGGTTAGGGCAGCTGCATCAACCATATTCTCCGCAACAAAATACTTCAGGTAAAGATCCTCATAAGCATGACTGTCGCTCACAGCATATCCCTTAAAGCCAAACCGGTGACGCAGAATGTCTGTAAGAAAATATCTGCTGGCCATAATCGGGACTCCGTCATAATCGTTATACGACACCATAACCCCCATTATGCCGGCCTCCTCAATAACCATACGGAACGGCTCAACCATTTTTGCCATCATCTCACGGGGGCCAATCATAGGGTGTGTGCGCACACCACCATCCATTCCGGCTAACGGAATACCATAAACTGCAAAATGCTTGGCTGTTGATGCCACACCCTGCGACTGGATTCCTGAAGCATTGGCCGCCCCCAAAGTACCAATCAGAAACGGATCGCTGCCATAAGTCTCCTCTATCCTACCCCAGCGCGGATCGGAAGCCACATCGAGAATAGGCGAATAAACATTGGTATAACCAAGAGCACGTGCCTCACGCCCCGTAACCTGACCTATGCGGTAAACCATATCGCGGTTGAAAGTACACGCCTGGGCAAGCTGCGAAGGATAGTAGGTTGCCTTCATGTGGTTCAAGCCTCGAATACCTTCGGTTGTGAAATCGACAGGAATACCAAGACGAGTGTTTTCAACGAACCACCGTTGGATAATATTTATTGCCTTTGTGTGATTGGCATAAGGATAGGCAAACACGGTATCGGTGCGCAAACCGGTAAGTTGTTCGTCGATATTGGCTATACCGTGCACCCACACGCTATCTTTCCACCACGGCATTGGCAGCCTGTCGCGAAGCACTGCACCATAGCCGTACAAAGTGGCCAACTGACCGACCTTCTCATCGATTGTCATCTGACGCACCAAATCGTCAATGCGCTTATCGATGGGCTGGGCAGGATCTTCATAAACATCCTTAACTCCGTTTTTATTGAAGTCAATCCACCCTTTTGGATATATTTTTTTCGACAGAGCAGGGAATTTTAGCTCCGTAGCACTATTTCCCGATGCCTCTTTTATTGCCCCACCTTTATACTTATCGGTTATCTGCCCGTTGATAAAAAAAGGGACGAATAGTAAAACAGCAAAAAATGCCTTTTTATAAAAGTTCATAATAAAATAATTAGCCTATCAATAAAGAAATAAAGTACAAGTTACAAAAAAACGGCATCAGAAGTAGAATAATATGGAGCAGAAACGGAGAATCTTCAATACGATAAATAGTGTCATCTATTTACAGAAATCAATTTTAGATTTATCCACGGATTACACAGATTAACAAAAATGATATAACAACAGTTTATTACTAAAATCAAAAAAAAGAGTCACAAACTAACCCTAATAATTCAGAAAAATCGCGAATCAACTTTTATTAACTTTCAACCTGCATCACATCTTACTGAAACGCCCTTTTATATGTTTAAACTACCCGGATTATCTTTTTTTTCCGTATTTTTCACCACACTATCATTACTGCATTGGACATGAGAATTATATTGATACTTTTTGCCACACTAATCAGTGTAAACAACTGTACGGCAACCAATACCGGGCAACCAAACGATAAAACCTCAAAAACAGGTACAGAACAAACTGAGCTTTACGTCCAGCTGCTTCAGAACAAAAGAGTAGCACTATTGGTAAATCACACTTCAAAAATTGGCAATAGCCACATTGTTGACTCGTTACTGTCGCTCAACATAAATATTGTTAAAATATTTGCACCCGAACATGGTTTCAGAGGCGATGCCGATGCCGGCGAAAAGGTTAACAGCACTACCGACAGCAAAACCGGACTTCCGGTTGTAAGCCTTTATGGCAACAACAAAAAACCAACATCAGCTCAGTTGGAAGATGTTGACGTTGTAGTTTTCGACATCCAGGATGTGGGCGTACGGTTTTACACCTACATCTCGAGCATGCACTACATGATGGAGGCGTGTGCTGAGAACAACAAAGAGATGATCGTGCTCGACCGTCCCAACCCTAACGGCAACTATGTTGACGGCCCTGTGTTACAACCAGAGTACAAAAGCTTTGTTGGCATGCACCCCATACCTGTTGTGCACGGACTCACCGTGGGTGAGCTTGCCAACATGATTAATGGCGAAGGCTGGCTGGCCAATAACATAAAATGCAAACTTACTGTGGTTGAGATGCTAAACTACACCCATGCCCATGTGATAGCACCAACAGACAAACCGTCACCAAACTTACCAAACCTCATTTCCATCCGCCTCTATCCGTCGCTGTGCTGGTTCGAAGGAACCGACATCAGCGTGGGGCGTGGTACTCTCTTCCCGTTCCAGGTTGCCGGATATCCCGATAAAAAAATGGGTGACTTCACCTTCACCCCTATTAGCATCGACGGCATGGCAAAAAATCCGCTTCAGAAAGATAAACTTTGCTATGGCATCGACCTAAGAAACGAAGATACCGGCCATACAATGACTCTTAAATATCTGATTGATTTCTACAACAAATTCCCAAACAGGGAAAAATTCTTCAGCAATGCCCGCTTTTTCGATCTGCTTGCAGGAGGCAAGGAACTCCGCACAATGATAACCGAAGGAAAAACAGAAAAAGAGATCAGAGAGTCGTGGCAGGAGGACTTAAACATATATAATAAAACAAGAGCAAAATATCTTCTCTATCCCGAAAAAGATTTTAGCGATGCAAAATAAACACACCATACTGATATTCATTGTATTGGCAATCACTCACTCATTATTTGCACAACCATAAAAATGGTGTTTCAAAATCTTATGAGAAACGAGCGAAAGAATACTTTTATGA
>JBDHYT010000354.1:0-3641 GCA_039811485.1 Marinilabiliaceae bacterium
ATGCTAAACGAGGCAAATACACCGCAGAATATAAAAAGATAGAGTACAACAATATTTTAAAGCGATTTATCAGACTCTTCGACATTGCTATACTCGACAAGATGGCCGAGTGGGGAAAGAAAAATGCAGATATTGTACTTTGCCAAACCGAAACCCAACAGCTACTGTTCGAAAAATCATTCGACAGAAAAACAGAGGTGGTTAGCAACTCGGCCGAACTGGTTAAATCCGAAAGCTGCGAAAAAGAGAATATTATACTTTGGGTGGGAAATTTCAGAGCCGTAAAGCAACCCGGTTTGTTCATCGAACTCGCCAAAGAATTCAAGCATCGCCACGACTGGAAGTTTGTGATGATTGGGGAGGCCGACAACACAACACTTCAACTTATTGAAGAGATTAAAGATCAGAAAAATTTCAGTTTCAAGGGAAGTTTAAGCTACGACGAAACCAGAAACTGGTTTAAAAAGTCGAGAATGTACGTCAACACCAGCAGTGTTGAGGGTTTTCCCAACACATTTGTTCAGGCTTGGCTCAACCATTGCCATATTGTGAGCCTGAATGCCAATCCCGACAACCTGCTTGACAATCCTACTATGGGAAGAGTATTTAATGGCGACTTTAATCAGATGGTAAATTATATCAGGGAGTTTACCGATAATACCATTTACCTGAACGGTTCGGCACTGATGGCCTACAAATATGCTATCAACCGTTTCGACATCAATATAAATACAAACAGGATAATGAAAATATTCAAACTAAACACCTGATTATGAAAATACTGACTGTAAGTTTACACAACGATATATATGGAGCCGGGAGAGCAGCCTACCGTCTTCACACGGGTATGCTTCAGGGTGGCGAATGTACACCGTCAATGCTTTGCGGTATCAGGCAGCAACCCGACACCACGGTATCAGAATTCCTTCATGGCAACATGAAGAAAACAATGTTCCAGTTTGGAATAAAGCTAAACCAATTGCCATTAACCAGATACAAAACCAACAAAAATTATTTTTTTTCGGCCGACGGCAGAGGTCATGGCGTATATAAAAGAATAAACGAAATAAATCCGGATATAGTTCATATACATTGGATTAACCACGCCTTCATGTCGCTCAGGGAGTTTGAAAAACTAAATATGCCTATTGTGGTCAGCTGCCACGATATGTGGTATTTTACCGGCGGATGCCATTACGACGAAGAGTGTGGCCGCTACCGAATAGGATGTGGCACATGTCCTGCATTAGGCTCCCGGTCGGCAAACGACCTTTCGGCCAAAGGCTACGAAAAACGGCATTCGATATATAACCGTCTATCCAAAAATCTTACTATCGTAGGATTAAGTCGCTGGATGGCCGACTCGGCCAAAGAGAGCAACCTCTTTACCAACAATCGGGTAATCCACCTGCCCAACGGCATCAACACATCGCTGTTCAAACCCATAGACAAGGCTATGGCGCGCGACCTGCTCAACCTGCCACAGAACAAAAAGCTGATTCTGTTTGGTGCCGTCGATCCAACATCTGATATCAGAAAAGGGTATAACCATCTGAAAGAGGCACTTACGATGATAAAAAGTGATGCCGAGCTGATTGTGTTCGGCGATGAGCGGAACTCAACCCGACGAATTGATGGTGACAGGTTTAAAGAACACCACGTAGGACATATAAAAGACGAGATAACGCTAACTTTGCTTTACAATGCAGCCGACATCACCATTGTTCCGTCGCGCCAGGAGAACCTGCCCAATGTAATAATGGAGTCGATGGCATGTGCTACGCCTGTGGTGGCATTCAACGTAGGAGGCAATTGCGACATGATTGAGCACAACGTAAACGGATATCTGGCAACTCCATTTCAGGCAGCCGATATGGCGGCAGGAATCGATAAACTACTAAGTAACAACAATATACTGAGTGAGGCCGGTAAAAATGCGCGGGCAAAGGTGATTGCCGAATTTGATATCCGGAATGTCACAACCCGATATATTGATCTTTACAAGCAAATATTAGCTGAAACAAAGTGATAAACATCTCAAAAATAACCGATTACACCTTGGTGTACCTGATGGTGGCATTTTCGGGAATCCCGTTTTTCTACTACGGAGGCATATTCTTTATGACTGTAATGATGATGCTTCCGTTAGCCGTGGTGATTATACGAAAACGTCGCCCCGACCGTTTTATATTTGGTTATCTGCTTGTGGTAGCCGTGCTGCTCTTTTTGCAGACTGCTAAATTCTACTATATAGCAGTTAGCACCTACGGTGGCTTTATGGTCAGATTGCTTTTTGCTTATCTGGTGCTGTTGGCTGTGGGCAAAAAAACCATCAGATACTATATTCACATTTTGTTTTTCTCGGTTATCACAAGCTTGTTTTTCAACATAATATCCTATATTCCGGCCATCAACAACCTTTTAACCAATTCGGTTGCACCACATTTCGACCATCCTTTGCTGATGCACGAGAAATATACCATCTGGCCTCAGTTTATACTCTACACCATCAACTTCAGGGGAGAATCGATTGGCAGCACGCTGATGCGCAACTCCGGCCCATTCTGGGAACCTGGCGCATTTGCCGGATTTATACTGATAGCAATACTTATGAACACCATAATAAGTAAGAAACTATTTGGCAACCGCATCAACCACATATTATTTGCAGGTTTGTTGAGCACATTCTCAACCACCGGTCTTATTGCCGGTTTTATGCTAATAGGTATTTACTACCTCATCTGGGGTAGCGGCTGGCGCAAACTGATACTGGTTCCTGCCATACTTTTTGGAGGAATAACGGCATATATATCTTTTGAGTTTCTGGGACGGAAGATAGACCGTGCAATGGATGTGGCCAATATAGGATACAACACCAGATTCAAGAGTGCCATGCTCGACATCAACGACTTTGCAGCCAACCCGCTACTGGGCATGGGAATGACCAAAGAGACACGGTTTGAAGGAAAAACACAGCATCGTATAATCCATCGCAACAACGGAGTAACAAACCTGTTGGCAACCTATGGGGCGGTAATTTTTATTGCATATTTTTTCCTTACATGGCTATCGTTCAAACGAATGTGTATCGAATATGAATTTCACCAGGCCTTTGCATGGATTGCCCTCCTGGTTGTTCTTGCAGCAGGATTTTCCGAAATATTTTTCAACAAGATATTCTTTTACTCACTCACTATGATGCACATACTGTATCATCCATCAAAAAAGGAGGAAAAAGCATGAGTCTATTTATAGTAATACCGGTTTTCAACCGCATAAAACATACAATCAAATGTCTGGATGCTTTTAAAAAACAGAGCTACCGTCCATTCACCATAATAGTAGTCGATGACGGCTCAACCGATGGAACAGCCGAAGTACTGTCAACACAATATCCTTGGGTGCAGCGTGTAGAAGGTGACGGGAACTGGTGGTGGACACGTTCTGTCAACGAAGGCGTGAAGGTTGCACTATCCAACGGAGCATCACGTATATTGCTGATGAACAACGATGTATGGTTCAACCCATCCTATCTCGAGAATATTATGAACGAGGCAGAGATGAATCCCGATGCACTAATTGGTTCTATCAATCTAACAATGGATACACCACACCGGATATTCTTTGCCGGAGTGAGCCAC
>JBDHYT010000355.1:0-3629 GCA_039811485.1 Marinilabiliaceae bacterium
AGTTGGAGCCGGTTTCGGAGGTTGAGCTGAAATCAAACGAAGGGTTTCTTTATACAAATTACTTCGGAATAAAAAACTCTACTGTAAAAGACCTTTCTGAAATTTATGGTAACAGTCTTATTGTTGACAATGCACAGGCATTTTATTCAAAACCTGTTGCCGGTATCGATACTCTATACTCTCCGCGTAAATTTTTTGGTGTACCGGATGGAGGATATTTATATACCGATAAGAAGTTGGATTTGGAGTTTATTCAGGACGTTTCGGTGGATAGATTTATGCATCTTCTTGGTAGGATTGATGTTGATCCTGAAACTTATTATCAGGAATTTGTGAAAAATGACAGATGTGTAAGTAACCAGCCAATTAAACTTATGTCCAATTTGACAAAGTCGATTCTTCAGAGCATCGATTATGACACAGTAAGACAAACAAGGCTTGAGAATTTTAATTTTCTACACAGGCATTTGGCTAAAAGTAATATGCTAAAAATAGTTCGAGATGATACAATAGTGCCAATGTTTTATCCATATTGGGTCGAAGGAGGAGCCTCTTTAAGGAAGAGATTGATTTCAAAGAGTATTTATATAGCAACATACTGGCCTAATGTATTTGAATGGTGTTGTGAAAAAGATATCGAAAATTGCCTGAGCAAAAACCTTGTGGCATTACCAATCGATCAGCGCAATTCTAAGGAAGATATGGCGAAAATCTTGGAGATATTGAGGTGTTGACTTCTTGAATTCGGGTTGTTTGAGAAGTGCGTTTTGTATAACACAACAGGTTTAAAGTAGCTGATATATTTGCTTTTAAAAAAAGATAGCCGCTTTTTTATGTTGTTGTTCCGTTTTTTGTTTATAATTGCATCTTAATGGTTTTTAATGATAACTAAAACAACAATGCCACAGGAACTTAAATTGCGTATCAAAATAAAAGCACTTCCCGAGGACGTGTATGCAGCTTTAACCAATCCCTTCGCCATCGAACTGTGGACAGGTTATCCGGCCGTTATGAGCACTACGCCCGGCACTCCATTTGAACTTTTCGAAGGCGACATTGCCGGACATAATATCGCTTTTGTCGAAAACTCGCGAATTGAGCAAGAGTGGTATTTTGGCGACAACGAACTTCCGTCGATAGTCACAATCAAACTTTTCCCCAATGGTGCCAGTGCAACCCAGGTAGATGTGGTACATACCAATATTCCCGATGGTGCTTATGAAGATCTAAAGGAGGGATGGTTCGACTCATACCTGCATCCGCTCAAAGAATTTTTGGAGATTTCGGAAGATTGACTCAGATAATACCGGTCTGATTGAAAGTTATCACCTATGTGATAACTTTTTTTATTTTGTCCATGGTTGTTTTTTGGTTTGCTTTTTGTAAAGGACTACACAGTTAATTGACATTTTAAAAACGTTTGCTTAAATTACTGTAAATATAGATTTTGTAATTTAAGTTCTTCATAGAATTTCGAATCAACCCAAATCGACTGCATTACTGTGTGTTGAATTATTATATAAAAGTGTATGAGAATTGTTGATTTGAAGATTGGCCAAAAGTTGAACTTGGGTTTTGGGATGATGATGTTGATGTTGGTATTGGTCACCATTGTAGGCATCATTAGTCTTCAATATTCCCAAAAGACATCTACCAAAAGTGAGGTAGCAAGCTGGGCAGATGCATTTTTCCTGACAGCCAGGGTTGATGCGCGTACTTTCTTTCATTACGAAGATGAGGCCGCACTGGAATCGGCTAAATTAAATTGTGACAGCACCTTGATGGAGATAGATGTATTAATCGATTTGTTATCCGACAAGGCTCAGATCGACAATATGAATAATGTCAAGGAGGAACTTGCAAAATATGAGGTATCGTTAGATAACAATAACTCAATAATTAAAGAGAAAAACAATCTTATTGCATTAATTAAGCAGTTGGGCGATAATATTGGAAGTATGATTGGATACAGCAATATTCATCTTGTGAATGCACGAATGAATTATTTGTACTATCTATCCTATAAAGATACCACAGCAATCGACCGTTGTCTTAACTCTATGTCAACTCTTAATAGGCAGAGCACCGGTGAGCTGCAGCAGATTACCGGTGAGTATATAGCTGAGGTAAGCAAGTTGCTTCCAATGATGCAAAAAAAGAGAAATGCAGAGAATTATCAGGCAGAAATTGGACGGAGGGTTTTGGGTAAACTTGAAAGTTTTGTCGAAGAGGTTTCTGACGAGGCCGAAAAAGCAAAGGCAGTCTCTGTATATTCGCTCATTTTTCTGGCATTGATTGCAATAGCCTATGGTTTTAGCGTAAGTGTAAAGGTGAGCAAATATTTCAGGCGTGCAGTTGACTCCAATCTTGGATTGGTTAAAAAGGTGGCGGCCGGTGATCTTACGGTTAAGTCCGATAAGTTTTTCTTAGATGTGAAAGATGAGTTTGGTGATCTTTCCCGTGCAACAGATAATTTGATAAATCGCCTCAGCGATATCATGTCGGGGGTTTTCAATAGTTCTGATAATGTGAGCGATGCAAGTGCCCATACCAGCAGTGCCTCGCAACAGCTGGCGCAGGGAGCCAACGAGCAAGCCTCCGGGGTGGAAGAAATATCATCTACTATGCAGGAGATTGCTGGTAATGTGCAGCAAAACACAGAGAATGCTCAAGAGGCAGAGCAGAATGCAATACTATTGTCGAGCGAATTTGATAAGGTTGGCCATGCAGCTGAAATGAGCTTGAAATATATCACCAATATCGCCGAAAAGATAAACGTGATTAATGAAATTGCCGTCCAAACCAATATACTTGCTTTAAATGCTGCCGTGGAGTCGGCCAATGCCGGTGAGCATGGTAAAGGATTTGCTGTGGTTGCCACTGAGGTGCGACGTTTGGCTGAGAGAAGCAAAATATCGGCAGCCGAAATCATTGAACTGGCATCGTTAAGTTTATCAGCCACAGAGGAGACCACAAGTAAGTTTGCAGAGTTAAGAGATAATCTTGGTAATACCATCAAACTGGTGCAGGAGATTGCAGCCGCAAGTACCGAGCAGAACAGCGGTGTAGCGCAGGTTGATGGTGCCATCCAGCAGTTGAATGTCATTACCCAGCAAAATGCTGCTGCCGCCGATGAGATGGCCAGCAGTTCGGTGGAACTGGCAAGCCAGGCCGAGCATCTTAAAGAGATGATAGCCTATTTCAGGTTAGAGACATCAGCAGATGATGAAAAGCCGGCAGCCCCCAAAGTGGTGAAACGCGAAGAGAAAAAGACAGAACCTGTGAATGTGGAAGTGCAAAAACAGGTGAAAGCAAAGTTACAACAGACCGGAGAAGTGAAGATCGATCTGGGAATAAAAAATATTGACTCGGAGTACGAATCGTTCTGATCCGGAACAGATAAATAATAAAAAAGCCGTCCATTATTGGACGGCTTTTTTTATATGATAACGATGCAATCAAAGTGAAAATAAATTTTACTCTTAATGTTGTAACATATATCTGGGGGGTATCCATTCGGCCTAGTACATATTGTCATCAGTGAGCTGCTGTAGTTTCTTTGCTGGCAAAAATAAAGCATGACACTTTCTCATTTCTAAAAGCTGTATCAGCAATGTCTCGAGTCGGGC
>JBDHYT010000356.1:0-3623 GCA_039811485.1 Marinilabiliaceae bacterium
CATTGTCGCTATCTGCAATTTATCGTGCGATGCAGGAGTGATGCAGTATTCAAACGGATTTACAGGACTTATCTCTTCTTCTTTCTTCGAACAGGAGGGGATTATTAGCAATCCCGCCAAAAAAAACAATAAAACCGGATTTTTCATAACTGATATTTTACAGGTTGTCTATATTCATTCTGATGCGCCACTCCTTTGGGTAATAGTTGTTTACACGATTGCCTACCACCTTAATAAAACCAAGCAGCGACTCTTTATACTTTACCACATGCCATCCTTTACCTTCAGGAATCTGACCACTCCAGCTACCTTTCAGAAAATGGAGAGCCTCTTCACGGTTCAGGCCAACCAACGGATAAAAGTCACGGTTGAACTGCAACGCAAACGGCAAAAATGGTGATGGCACAAACTCATTACGCATTATCTCTCCTGCTTCAATGCCGGCACCAAAAACATTTAACGATGACGATAAAACATCGAACACAGCAGCCATACCCGATGGCATAGCATATATTTTATTCTGATGCATAACCGGCACCAGATCTTCTGAGCCGAATAATCCATCCGGCAGTTTTATCTTAATCTTCCCCTTATCTTTTTTGTTTTTCTTTGACGATACTTTTCCTGCCGGCTCTTTTTTGCGGAACATAGCCACAAAAAATCCCTCTCCCTTAGTGAGGTGAGGATAAAATGCATAACCGGTTCCGCCATTGAACTTTACCGAAGTTATATTCCACAAATCGTTTAAGTCAACTTCGATGCACTCTGCATCAGCCTGTGTAAGAAGCCATTGCATATTTTCCTCATTCTCGGCAGGATTAAACGTGCAGGTTGAGTAAATCAGGATACCATCCTGAGCCAGCGCATCCCAGGCATCCATCAGTATTCTGCGCTGACGCTGGGCGCACAAATCGGCATTCTGCACGCTCCACTGATCTGCTGCCGCGGGGTCTTTACGGAACATTCCTTCACCCGAGCAGGGAGCATCAACAACCATAAGATTGAAAAATCCGGGAAGTTTCCTGAAATCAGCCGGATCGTTATTTGTCACCACCACATTTGAATATCCCCATTTGGTCATATTCTCGTGCAGAATCCAGGCACGGCTGCGTATAACCTCATTACTAACCAACACACCTCTGCCATTGAGCCACGATGCTATAAGGGTAGATTTTCCACCCGGAGCGGCACTTAAATCAAGCACTGAAGGATTATCGGGCAGATAACCGGCAATATTTCCGAGCAGATATTGCAAAAACATGCTCGATGCCTCCTGCGGATAGAAATTACCGGCATGGAACAGAGGATTTAGTGTATATTGCGGTTTCTCATCAAGGTAATAGCCGCCATCGCACCACGGCACAGGACTGCCTAACTCAAGGTCGTGCCCACTGCGGCGTGGATGCAGCCTTACCGACCACAGCTTGTCATCTTCAAGACCTTTAAGGAATTGACCGGCATCGGCAAACTGACTGTTGATACGCTTTATAAAATCGGCCGGAAGATTACTCATCAGCAAATAATTTAGTGCTCTACTTCGTAGTAAAGCTTATAAAAATTCAATCCACGCTCACTGTCAAATCCCTTTTCAAGATACTGACGCTTACCATGAACATAAACATGAAAGTTTTTATCAAGTTTAAGGATTGATTTAAAATATTTTTTCTCCTCCTTAACTGCATCTTTCGAAATTTCAAAAGTATCAATAAGAGGAAGCTGCTTTTCAGCCTCAAAAAACGTTTTATAATCCTGAAAAGCATCAATAACTTCGGGCTGGCGGATTACCTCCTTCTCGAAAGTACGCTCATCAAAATTAGGATTCTTGGCAAAGAAGTCGATTGAGCGGTTCATAAGGTCAATCTGATCGGGACGAGGAACATTATTCTCATCGTTAAACACCTCACCCACAAAGCCTTTACACAGTTGAAGATAGTTGTTGGTAAAGAAATATTTATCTTCGCGAGGCTTTAAATTAAGGAAATCGCTCATCCAGAAACGGGCCTCCTGTCCTTTATTCAGGCTATCAACGGCACACACCTTAAAGCCATCCTCCCGCTCCGAATTAAAAATAAGGCACCCTTTATCGAGTTTACGTATGTTGATACCCTCTTGCGCACCAAGTTCAAAACTATCGCCACGCATATACACCTTCAGGAAAGTCTCCTTGCTCTCCGACTTAAAAATTCCCAGTGCCGAGCAAATCTCACCGTCAACCACACAGTTGCTGAACAGAGCCACATAAAACTCACCGCCCTTAATTTTGGGATGGTTGGAATTTTGATGCAGAAAAGTGGCAAGCTCCATACTTGTGGCATAGAAAGACGACGGATCGTCGAACATACGCGCCGCACAGCTATATACGAAATTATGCTCCAACCCCTCTTCGTGGGTAAAATTGTAGTATGCCTCGATCTTGAAAGGTTTAAAGAAATAGTTCTTCAACACATCCAGAACCGAATCATACTCCGACGCTTGCATTGCGCTTCGCGAGAAACGCACCTCTTCGCCCTCGGCCATGCTGCCAATCTGGTGAACCACAAGCGAATCGATGGACGACTGGGAATATTCAATCATAACAACTACATTATAGGTGTGACCTGCAAAGATAAAAGAATTAAACACCATATAATGATTTTTCAGAAAATTAATCTGCATATAGAGTTGTTTTAGTAATGCACATTAGAATGCCAAAGCGATGAGTATAATACAATTATAAATTACCAAAACAATTTGAACAATTAATTAAAAATTACTAAAAAATATTTGGAAATAAAAAAAAAAAACAACTTGCATATTAATATAAATTGACTTGCCTGATATTTTAAACTATGAAAAAGATAAGACTTTATTTTATAATTCCGATAATACTAGGTTGTACCCTATCAATAAAAGCCCAAATCACAGGGCGTATTATCAACGAAAAACTTGCCCCTCTGCCTTATGCAACAATTGCACTTTATAGTAACGACTCAACATTCGTTGAAGGCACTGTTGCTGATAGTGAAGGATATTTCACCTTTAATTACAATAAGTTACCTTACCTTTTGGAAATACAACATATTTCTTATGTAAAAAGAAAAAACACATATAACACATTAATATGCGGTGACATAGAAATGAAGGAAAATTCCGAGTTTTTGCAAGGTGTCACCATAACCACAAATCATCCTATAGTTACCGTGGATAAATCCGGCGGTTTAATATATTCTGCAAATGCAATAAGAGAGAGATATATAGCAGATACTGCATACGAATTGATAAAAAAACTTCCAGGCGTAATAGAACAGAACAATCACCTATCGCTAATTGGTTCAAATGGACTCAAAATTATAATCAATGGCAGATTATCATCAATGACTTTTGATCAATTGACCTCATTTCTACAGTCTCTTCCTGCCGACCGAGTTACACACCTCAAAGTAATGTACAATCCACCACCAAAATATCAAACACGTGGAGCCGTGATAAACGTAGAACTAAGTAGGGTCATTGAATTTCAGGGAGAAGTTGATAGTGAATATACTAACAAACACACCATTACATTTAAAAGTGGCAACAACATACTTCTAACACTGGAAAAGATTGGGATAGACTTCTCGTATGAGTATGCTTCTTTAGCAAAA
>JBDHYT010000357.1:0-3598 GCA_039811485.1 Marinilabiliaceae bacterium
CAAAAGTATTTATAGCATTCAAATACACCTCCACCAATGCTCTTTCGGGCACATGGGAGGTTAAGAATGTTAAAGTGTTCAAGTGAATTCTATCTGTTTCAAAAATAAAACTATAGAGATGAAAATTTTTAATTTTTTGAAAATAGCAACTGCCTTAACCGGCCTTGTTCTATTGTTCAATGCCTGTAGCGAAGATCCGGTGGCACCTCCGGTGCCTGTACCTGTTCAAAAGCCAATTACCACCATCGCCGATTTGAAAGCAAAATGGGTGGATGCCGATATTACAATTGCCGAAGAGGTATATATTAAAGGTATAGTAACTCTTACGCCTGCCAAAAAGAATATTACCGATTTTGTTACCTATATCCAGGATGAAACCGGAGGTATTGCCATCACACTCGAGAACGCATATTACAACCGTCTGGAGGAGGGTATGGAAATTACCGTTGGCGGAACTGGCATTATGCTGAAAAAGTTCAACGGACTGTTTCAGTTTGGTAACCTTAAATTAGAGACAGGTTATCTTTCGGGTACAGGTAAGGAGGTTAAACCACGCCTGGTGACCATTGCCGATATCCTGGACAAGAAATATACCGGAGAGCTTGTTGAATTAAAAAATGTGCAGTTCGAGAAAAGCGGAACCTTCAACGGTACAAGTGGAAACAATACACTAACCGATTGTACATCAAAAGCTACTGTATATACTCGTAGCCAGGCAACTTTTGCTGCCGATGCACTTCCTGCCGGAAACGGCTCATTTATTGGTGTGGTCTCTATTTTTAATACTCCCCAGCTTTTGGTCCGTAACCCTGCCGAACTTAACATGACCGGCGACAGATGCGGCGGTGTAACACCTCCCGATAATAATTCGACCAATGTGTGTGGCGATACCAATGCAGCACAAGTGTCGTTGGTTGAGATGTTTAATGATGCAGTGGTAAATCAGTCGTACACAAAGGCCGGATGGAGAAACGTTATCGTTAAAGGAGACAGGAACTGGACTGGTAAGGATTTTTCGGGTAATAACTATGTACAGGCCACAGCACACAATGCACCTGCCGGAACATACGAAACATGGCTTATTACACCTCCTCTGGATGTAACCAATGCCACAAATAAGGTTGTGAAGTTTAAAACAGCCCAGGCATACTGGAAAGCGACCACATCATTTGAGGTGTTTGTACTTAAGTGCGAAAGTGGTTCTACTACTCAAACCAAGTTAAATCCAATACTGCCAACCGACAAGTCAACAAATTACGAATTTGTATCATCGGGCGATATAGATCTGTCGGCTTACAGCGGAATAGTTCATATTGGTTTCAGATATGTTGCCGAGGGTGGCGCAAGCAACTCAACAACATGGTGTATCGACGATTTTGAATTCAACAATACTGCCACTACTGTTAATATAACATCATCGGCAGTGACTTCGGTTGCCGGTAAAGGAAGCTATGTCTATAACATCACTACCCAAGTTGTTAATGCCAAGGGTAATACAGTGATATCGGCTACCGGCCTGCCTGTCTGGGCCACCTTTACCGACAATGGCGATGGAACAGCCTCCATCACAGGAACAGCACCGGAAGTTACAGCTGATGAGAATTCTGATATTGTTATAACAGCCGTTAACAACGGAGTAGAAGCAAAACAGAGCTTTACACTAACAGTTAAAGCACCTGTTGCAGGAGAAAATAAAGTCGTTAACGGTGGTTTTGAGGATTGGACAGGAACGTTACCCGTTGGATGGGATAATGTAAATTACAATAATGGAGTTCAAAAAGAAACTACTATTGTGCATTCTGGAAGTAATGCCCTAAAACACACTCATATCTACGACTCAAAGGATCCCAATAAACCAGCAGCAAGTAAAATACAACAGGAAATAGATATAGTTGGAGGGAAAACTTATACAATTTCTTACTGGTATTTGGATAATGATCCTAATGCAAAAAGTAGGATTTGGTCTTTTTGGCTTGATGAAACAGGTAAAACCTTGACTGATGGTGAGGCAAATTTGCGTCCTACTTCATATAGCTCAAATAGTGCCGATTGGGTTTTGGTAGAGACAACTCTTACTGCACCTGCAAATGCAAAAAAATTCCGTTTTGAGGTGAGAACTTATGCAGGAGACGGACGGGATGGATTCGTTTATTATGATGATTTTGCAGTGATAGAAAAATGATTCTTGTTGTTGAAGGCGATTTGAAACAGGCGTACTCGGCTCTGCCCGGAATGCGTACAATCAAATCGTATAAACTGCAATAACAAACCTGTTATATGCTATTTATTCAAAAGGCTGTCCACCCCGGACAGCCTTTGTTTATTCTGTTGATAATTCAGGAGTTATGGCAAGTGCTGCCTGAGCCACTCGAAAAGGGCTGCTGCGGCTGCATGCGATACGTTCATGCTTGTTGCATGTCCCGTCATAGGTATGTTTACATGGATTGGGCAATCGGCCAGTATTTCGGGGCGGATACCCTTTATCTCATTTCCTAAGAAAAGTGCCATTTTGGCAGGTAGCTTTGTGTCGTAAATATTCACCGATTCCGGCGTGGTTTCAAGTGCAATATTAATATAGTCACCGGGTATGTGTGCGCGAAAATCAACGGGGTTTGTGCGTATCAACTCCACGTAATCCCAGGCCATGCAGGCAGTTTTCTTTATTTTGCTCTCTTTGAGAGGTATCTCCTCAATGCAAATAATCTTCTTTATGCCTATGTTGGCTGCAATTCTAATTAAATTTCCTATGTTTTCGGGCGTCTTAAAACTATCGGTTACAATTATTGGAGTATCATTAAGTGTTATTCTGTTGTCGGGTGTAAATAGCTCTCTTGAATCGTTGATTAGCATTGTTTTAGCTTTGATTATTAGTTATTTAACGGGTGAAAGCCCCATCTCTTTTGCTTTGGCCAGCATCAGCAAATAGCCTTCATCATAGTTATTATGAATTACCCCATCGAGAATAGCCTCCTTAATAGCATTCTTAATTTCGCCTACGGCTGCACAGGGTGTCAGGCCAAAAGTCTCCATAATCTGCTCGCCGCTTATGGGTGGTTGGAAATTCCTGACATGATCCTTCTCTTCTATCTCCTTCAGCTTGCGCCTTACAATTTTGAAGTTGCGTAGGTAGCGCTGTACTTTTTCTTCGTTTTTCGATGTTATGTCGGCTTCACAAAGAGTCATCAGTTCATCTATGTCGTCGCCTGCTTCAAACAGCAAACGCCTTACTGCCGAGTCGGTTACTTCATCCTCGCTTAGTATGATGGGGCGCATGTGCAATCCTACTATTTTTTGCACAAACTTCATCTTTTCGTTCTGTGGCAATTTCAGCCGTTTGAATATCGTTGGCACCATCTTTTCGCCAATGAAGTTGTGGTTGTGGAATGTCCATCCCAGTTTTGGGTCATACTTCTTGGTGCGCGGTTTGGCTATATCGTGGAGCAGAGCGGCCCATCTGAGCCACAGGTTGTCGGTTGCAGGCACAATCTGGTCAAGCACTTCGAGGGTGTGGTAGAAGTTGTCCTTGTGAGCTCTTCCGTTTACTTTGTCAACTCCCTTCATTGCTTGCAGCTCGGGGAATATGATGGCCAGTAACCCG
>JBDHYT010000358.1:0-3594 GCA_039811485.1 Marinilabiliaceae bacterium
CTAACCACATAACTGCGGTGCCCCGATGTCTCAATATAGAAATCGGCCAACGGCTCTCCTGCTGCAACCGGCTCCTGCTGGTGCGAGGCAATAGCTACCGGAACGCTGTTACCGCCGATATTAAGTACCTGGTTTGTCTTTCGTCGCTCATAACTATAAGGGCTATAACTACTTGCATCCACAAGCGCAATCGGATTATGGCCACTCCGCGATGTGATGTGCTGAAGCAGTTTTTTTGCAACGGGTATTTCGAGTGTCGGCTCTTCGGTGAGCGATATTCTGATGGTATCGCCAAGTCCGTCGGCCAGAAGCGCACCGGTGCCTACTGCCGACTTGATGCGCCCCTCCTCTTCGCTACCGGCCTCAGTAACGCCAAGATGAAGCGGATAGCTCATGTCCTCCTGCATCATAGTGGCAGCCAACAGCCTCACTGTCTGCACCATAACCCTGGTATTGCTCGACTTTATACTGATGACTATATTGTTAAAACCCGCCTCGCGACAAATGCGCAGATACTCCATGCACGATGCCACCATACCTTCGGGTGTGTCACCATAGCGAGCCATGATTCTGTCGGATAGCGATCCGTGGTTAACACCCAGTCGCAATGCTGTTTTGTTAGCTTTACAGATTTCCAGCAACGGAAGCAGCTTCTCTTTTATTTCGGCAATAGCCTCATTATCATCGGTGTCGGCATAAGTTTCGAAATCAAACTTCTTGGCACCACCCACAAAGTTACCGGGGTTTATGCGCACTTTCTCGGCAATGGCTGCGGCTGTTTCGGCAGCCAAAGGGTTGAAGTGTATGTCGGCAACCAAAGGTGCCGCATATCCCTGTTTCCGAATCAGCTCCTTGATATTTTTCAGATTTTCAGCCTCACGCCGTCCTTGGGTTGTGAGGCGCACCAACTCTGCACCTGCATCAATAATGGCAATGGTCTGTTGTGCCGATGCTTCGGTATCGTTGGTGTCAGTAGTGGTCATCGACTGAATGCGGACAGGATTATTGCCTCCAATCCCGATATTTCCCACTGGTACTGAGGTGGTTATGTTTCGCCGGTATTCAAACAGCGAATGACAATATGGTTGGTTGTTATTCATTTTGTGTCTGTTGATGACTTGATTTTATACAAAGGTAGTGCAGATAGGTCATTTTCAAAAAACAATCTGTATTTTTGCTTTAAACAATTTGATTTGTCATGTCGATAGAAGTTAATTCTGTTAGTAAGTTATACGGTCAGCAGAGGGCACTCAACAACGTGTCGTTTGAGATTCATCCCGGCGAAGTTGTAGGATTTCTTGGTCCCAATGGTGCAGGAAAATCCACCATGATGAAGATAATCACCGGATTCCTCAAACCATCCGAAGGCAGCGTGTCGGTGTGCGGTCATGATGTGGCCGAACACACCTATCAGGTTCAGAGGCTTATAGGCTATCTGCCCGAACACAATCCACTCTACCCCGACATGTATGTGAGAGAGTATCTGCAGATGGTGGCCGGCATTTACCATATCGACAACCGCACAGCGCGCATCAGAGAAGTTATTGGACTCACAGGTTTAACCACCGAGAGTCACAAGAAAATAGGCTCACTATCAAAAGGTTATCGTCAGCGGGTGGGACTGGCACAGGCACTTCTCCCCGACCCTCAGGTGCTGATACTCGATGAGCCCACCACGGGTCTCGACCCCAACCAGATTATCGAAGTCCGCGAACTTATCAAATCGGTGGGTGCTGAGAAGACGGTGATGCTCTCCACCCACATCATGCAAGAGGTTGAGGCCATCTGTCAGCGTATCATCATCATCAATAAAGGAGTGATTGCTGCCAACGGCCAATCGTCAGAAATAATCTATTCGATGAGAAACCACAGCGTTATCGAAGTTGAGTTCGACCGCAGTGTGGATACATCTAAACTAATGCAGATACCGGGTGTTGCAAGTGCCGAAATCATGGGTGACAACAGATTTCTGCTTACAGCCGGAACCTCCGACGATATACGGCCTTCCGTATTCAATTTTGCCGTTGCTTCGGGCATCACACTGCTTTCAATGGTGCGCCGTGAGAGTCATCTCGAGGATGTGTTTCATCATCTTACAAAATAAAAGTACTCAGGGGGCAAGTCTCACGATTTTCCACCCTTCACTGCCTCTACTGTATTTCAGCCTGTCGTGAAGCCGGTTGGCACCTCCCTGCCAAAATTCGATACTTTCGGGCATCAGAATAAAACCACCCCAGTGTGGAGGGCGCGAGTCAATAGAGGATACTTTTTTTTCGGCCACCTCTCTTCGGCCTGCCTCTATCCACTCTTCGTTCACAGGCTTGCTCTGTGGCGAGAGCCATGCAGCAGCTCTGCTATCGGCCGGGCGCGACTGGAAATAATCGTCACTGGTTTGGGCATCTGTCTTCGATATTTTGCCCGTTATGCGCACTTGTCGTTCCATACCCGGCCAGAAAAATGTCAACGAAGCCCAGGGATTACGGCTGAGTTGGATGCCTTTGCTGCTTTCGTAATTGGTGAAAAAGACAAAACCGTTATTAGTTACATCCTTTAAAAGAACTATTCTGGCATCGGGTTTGTTGTCGGTTGTTATGGTAGATAAGCACATTGCTGTGGGCTCACGTTCGCCGGCGCCAATGGCTTGCTGCAACCAAAGAGTGAACTGACGAACCGGATCGGGCAACAAATCGGCCGACGCAAGTGACATCTTACGGTAATCGTTGCGTATGTTGGCTATTTCGTTCATTTGTCATTTCTGAGTAAAACAGCAATATGCCTGTTTTGTTCTTTGTCATTTTTGATGTTCAAGATGTCAAAAAAATCAAAACATGTTGTTAAACCATTTTTCAACATAGTGTTGATAATAAAAAAGTTCTACTTTTGTGGCAACTATTTTTGAAATATCTAAATCTTAAATAAGATGCAATATAGAATTATTACAGCCCAAGAGGCCGCCGAGTACGTTAATCATGGCGACTTGGTGGGATTTAGTGGTTTTACTCCCGCGGGATCACCCAAGGTTGTTCCCGGAGCAATTGCAGCTAAGGCAAGAGCCGAGCATGCTAAAGGTAATCCGTTCAAAATCGGAGTTGTAACCGGTGCCTCAACCGGCGACTCACTCGATGGCGAGCTGGCACGTGCCAACGCTATCGCCTTCCGTACACCTTACCAGTCAAACAATGACCTTAAATCGGCATTGAATACTGGCGAGGTTCAGTATTTCGACATGCACCTTTCGCAATTGGCGCAGGAGCTTCGTTACGGCTTCATCGGCAAAGTGAAGATTGCCGTTATAGAGGCTGCCGATGTAACTCCAAATGGCGAAATCCTGCTTACTTCAGGAGTAGGTATTGCTCCTACTATTGCCAACTTAGCCGATAAAATCATCATCGAGCTAAACACCCGTCACCCTAAAGCACTTCTTGGCATTCACGATATCTACGAGCCTCTTGATCCACCTCATCGTCGTGAGATTCCGGTATTCTCGGTACGCGACCGTGCAGGCCAGCCATACCTAAAGGTTGATCCTTCAAAAATTATCGGTATCGTAGAGAACGATATGCACGACCAGGTTGGTTGCTTCGACCCCGTTGA
>JBDHYT010000359.1:0-3592 GCA_039811485.1 Marinilabiliaceae bacterium
CCGTTGGTTCTTGAAGGGATAGATGCCATAATGGCTGAGACGATAAAGCAAAAGGCAACGCCGGGTGGACAAGTGTTGGTTGCACGCAATGGGCAGGTAGTGTATTCACACAACTTTGGCTTCGACAGCTACGATAGATCTGCAGCGGTAGATGATGGAAGTATTTACGATTTGGCATCTGTAACCAAGGTTATGGCTACCACGCCGTTGATGATGCTTCTTTACGATAAGAAATTCATCAGCAACACCACAACTTTGGGTGAAGTGCTGCCACGAACCATTGGTGGGAACAAGGAACGTATTTCTATTCAGGATATTATGCTGCATCAGGCAGGTTTTCCTGCCTCCATTGCCTATTCGCTCAATGCCATCGATTCTGCCTCTCTAACACAACCGTTATTCCGCAATAAGTTTTCAAAGGAGTATAGCATCAGGGTTGATACACGGCTCTATATGTTTACAGATGTGATGTATAAACGCTCTGTATTCAAAGCTTTACCCGATTCGGTGTATAGCATTAGGGTTGCCGGAAATCTTTTTATGAATCGTCATCATAAGGATGAGATGATAAGGATGCTATACGATGTGCCTATCCTTAAAAAGAGTTACCGCTATAGCGACCTGAGCCTCTATTTTGCCCAACAGATAGTGGAAAAATATTTTAATCAGCCCGAGAACCAGCTCTTCGATAAGATTTTTGCCCAACCCCTTGGAGCCTGCCGCCTTACATTTTTGCCGTTGGATAAATTTAAAGCCGGTGAAATAATGCCCACCGAGAACGACTTGGCTTTCCGTCGCGACTATCTGCGTGGTTATGTACACGATCCGGGAGCTGCTATGATGGGCGGTGTGGCCGGCCATGCCGGGCTATTCTCAAATGCCAACGACTTGGCAAAAATGGCTCAGATGTTGCTGAACAAAGGTAGTTATGGAGGTGTAAGGTTTATCGACGCCTCCACAGTCGAGCATTTCACAAAGCAGCAAATTGCCGATAACCGCCGTGGATTGGGTTTCGATAAGCCCGAACCCGATAAATCGGTATCAGGTCCTTCGTCGGAGCTTGCATCACCACTTTCGTACGGGCATAGTGGATTTACAGGAACGTTTGTCTGGATAGATCCGCAATATAATCTGGTTTATATTTTCCTTTCAAACAGGGTCAATCCGCAATCGTACAACAAAAAACTCATCGAGATGGGAACTCGTAAAAAAGTACAGACGGTAATCTATAACTCTATGATAAAGTATTGATTTGTAGAAGATACCAAACTGAGTCCGATATCTTCTACATTTCAACATCCTATATAAAACGGAGCGAAAATTGAATTGTTTCAACTCCCGCTATCGGTTCTGTTTCAGATAGTGAAGAATCGTTTGAACACCTCTTTTATGTAGTGATGATCCATCACTCCACCGGTTTCACGTGCCGAATGCATCCCAAGCATTGGGTTTCCTATGTCCACGCCTCGTATATCGAGTTGGCTTGTAAGAATATTGCCCAATGTTGAACCTCCTGTCATGTCGCTTCTGTTTACGAACTTCTGAAATGGCACTCCTGCCTCAAGACACAGGTTGGTAAATACCGCACCGCTGTCGCCATCGGTCATATATTTCTGACCGGCATGTAGCTTTATCACCGGACCTCCGTTAATCTTTGGATGAAGCACCGGGTCGTGTTTCTCGGGCTGGTTGGGATGTAGTGCATGTGCCATATCCGACGATATCATAAACGATTGATATAGCATGCGTTGGTAATCTTCACTCTTCATTCCCAGTTGGGTAGTGATGCGTTCAAGAATATGTTTTAGCACCGGCGAGCCGGCTCCCTGCTTTGTGCCACTGCCCACCTCTTCGTTGTCGAAAATGCACAACATATTGAATCCGTTGTGGTTGGCTGTAGAAATCAGTGATTCTAACCCGGCAAAAGCCATTGCCAAATCGTCGAGTTTGGGCGACAGTATCATATCTCTGTTTTCGCCCCATATCATGCCTTTTTCTGTGTCGTAGAGGAAGAGGTCGCAATCGAGAATATCGGCAGCTTCGATATTCAGCTCATTTGCAACTAATTTCAGCAAATAACCATCTTTGTTGAATTGTGCATCAACCATTCCCATGAATGGCAGCATGTCTTTCTGTTTGTTAAGTTCCACTCCCTCATTTACAGCCCTGTTGAGATGTATGGCAAGGCTTGGAATCACCGCAACCGGGCGTTTTATGTTTACCAGCATCATTTTTGGGTGTAGCGGATTATCACTTTTCACCACAACCCTGCCCGCTATTGATAGTGGCCTGTCGAGCCACGTCATCAGTATTGGCCCTCCATATACTTCGGTGTTGAGCTTGAGCATAGCACCTTCTACAACCATTTCAGGCTCCGGCTTGATGCGGAATCCGGGCGAATCGCTGTGGGCAGCAATAAAACGGAAACCTTCTACTGCCGGGTCGCCATGGCCAATGGTGAAGGCAAAAACTGCCGAACCGTTTTTTTGGGTATAGTATCGTCCGCCACGCTGTATGTCCCATTTATCCTTCAGGCACAACCGTTTAAAACCGTTCAGTTCGAGGTGCGAAGCTATGGTATCGGCCGCATGATACATTGTTGGACTCTGGTGGATGAAGTCGATGAGTTTTTCGGCTTCAGAGATATATTCTGCCATATTTAATCAGTTTTTTGTGATGTTATTTTAATTGTGTCTAAACAAGATAAAATGATTAGTTAATTATTCAAAAATAGTTGATTTTGTTGAACTTAAAAAGATAAAAAAGAGTAATTTGGCACACATAGGAGATATGTTCCTATGATTGATAAAATATCGTCATTCTTTTTATGAAAATTTTAAGAATCATAAGAAATAATTATCTTAGTGTTGTAACCTAAACAGGTTTTGTGCCGTTTAATAATATCATTAACCGGGTTTAATGCGGTTGGTGTATATATTAACCTGTCTGAATGACAGAAAATATTATGAAGACCATTACTTGAATATGAAAAATAAACTCTCTATAAAGCTGATTGTGACACTCACTCTCTTGTTTTGTGTTTCTGCGCTTTTTGCGCAGTATGGTGAGTATCAGCGGGTTAGTATTTTATTAAAGTGGAATCATCAGTTCCAGTTTGCCGGCTATTACGCCGCACTTAAGAAAGGATACTATAAGGCCGAAGGATTGGATGTCAACCTTGTTGAGAACAATATTAACCAGTCGTCGGCCGATAGGGTTATTACAGGCGATTCCGATTATGGAGTTGGAGGTTCGGAATTAATTGTTGAGCGAAGCAAGGGCAAACCGGTTGTAGTGCTTGCATCCATTTTCCAGCACTCTCCACTTGCACTTATTTCTCGTGCCGAGAGTAATCTCAAAAATCTCTCCAATTATATTGGTAAAACCATAATGTGTACCGAGTACGACAAGTATGAGATTAACCTTATGTTTCTCAGATATGGAATCTATCCCGACCAGGTTAAATATGTAAAGCACGATTACACCGTAGATGCCCTGATAAACCAGAAAGTCGATGCTGTGGTCGATTATGTCAGCCTGCAACCCTATCTCCTTTCCGAAAAAAACATAGAACCTTATGTTATTCGCCCTT
>JBDHYT010000360.1:0-3590 GCA_039811485.1 Marinilabiliaceae bacterium
ATTCCCGGCCATCCTTCAGACGAGAAGTAGAATGTCTGGTTATCGGGGTGCATAAATGGCGATGCTTCATCCTCTTCGGTATTGATGTTGGGGCCAAGATTTTCAACCTCGCCAAATATTGGGGTTCCATCATCGCGCTGGCTTACTATTGACGATTTCCAGATATCCTTTTTGCCAATTCCGCCTGGCCGGTTACTCACAAAGTAAAGAGTTTTACCATCGGATGAGAAGAATGGCTGCGACTCCCAATGAGGCGTATTCACCGGTGGGCCAATATTTACAGGTTTCGACCATCCATCGGCAGTTTTCTGAGAGAAGTAGATATCGCATCCGCCACGGGAGTCGGAACGTCCGCAGGCGGTAAAGAACATCCATCTACCGTCGGCCGAAAGGGTCTGTGCACCCTCGTTGGCGTCGGTATTGATTGAGGTCATATTGATGCGGGGCTGCCACACGCCATTCACTTTATGACTAATAAAGAAATCTTCGTGAAAATTTTTCGAGTTGATGGGTAGCTGTCCGTTTTGGCTGTATTTCAAGCTGTCGCGGGGCAATAGAACGGTAAAAACCATGCTCTCCTCATCGGCCGTGAGGCTGGGCCAATATTCGTTATAGACACTGTTGACCGAATCGCCAAGGCTAAAAGGGACGAACGGCACTGCACGACTGACGGCATCTTTGGCAAACCTGCATTTATCTATCCATCCATCAGGGTTGAGCCGGGTACGGCGTAATCCGTTAAATTTTTTAAAAAGATTGAACCACCGTACTGCAGAATCGTACTCACCCATATTAAACTGGGCAACACCTGCATTGAAATAGGCAGGGACGTAGAAGAGCGAATCTAAAGCTATTGCTTTGCCAATAACCTCATATTGAGCCTGATACTCCTTCAACATAAACAAAATATCGGCCTTAAGATAGTAAGCCTCCTTAAAGCGTTTATCCTTGGCTATCGCCTGGTCGAGGTCGATGATGGCCTTTTCAAAATCTTTTGCCACATAGCTGCCCTGTGCAGAGCCATAAAATTCTAAAGCCTTTTTCGATTTGGACGACAATTTTTCCTGACCTACGACCGGGTAGGTTAAGGAGGTGATTATCAGCAATAGAACTACCCTAAAATATCTAACAATCATAATCAAATGTTATAAAAAGTTATACCGATTGAGAACCGGCATGTTTTAACATCACAACGATTAGTTCATATTCGGGTTGGGGCGTCCCCTAATGGCCTCACACTAAACTCAGAGAGCCGAGGCAATAGTCTGTTGGGTCTTTTCAATCAACTTATCCTGGCAATCATGATATTCACAAGTCCTGATGGGCTGGTGGATTATAAGGCTCGTACGTCCGGGCATGAGGTTAAAGAATCCACTGCCAAGAATTTTGTGGGTATCCTTAATGGTAACCGGAAGTATTGGCAGTTCAAGTTCAAAAGCGATTTTAAAGGCTCCCTTTTTAAACTTCCCGATACTGTTTGAGCGACTACGCGTTCCTTCGGGGAATATCACAACCGAAGTACCATTTTTCAGGTTACGCTTGGCTGCTTCAATGCTCTCCATTGCCGAGCGTGCCGATGAGCGGTCGATAAATATATGTCCCACCTTTTCGCTGGCCCAGCCAATACCCGGTGCTTTTCGCAACTCCTTTTTCATTATCCATTTGAAGTCGATGCCAAGGTATCCGTAGAGGACAAAGATATCGTAACCGCTCTGATGGTTGGCCACAACAACATAAGATTGTTTAGGGTCGATGAAATGCCGGTTCTCAACAGTAACAATCATTGGCGTAATCCAACTGCTGAGCTTGGCCCACAATACCCCAAAATAACTACCTATCCGCGGCGCAAAAAGCATTGCAAATAGTGCTGCAAAAGTCGAACACACAATGGTGACAACTACAAATAAGGGGAAAAAGACAAGATATTTATATGGCTGATACAACCAAAATTTAATCCGTTTCATCTTATTTCAAAAACTCAAAAAATATATTCCATTAACGGGGTCAAAAATAACTATTTTTTCGACCTAAAGCCAATTGCAACAATTAATTATTGTATAGTATTCTAAAACGATTAATCCGGCACAACTGCAAGTCCTTCGAGCCCGGCCAGAATAGCAAGTGCCTCTCCCCTCGAAGATCCGCACACAAGAGCTTCGGCCTTAAATCCGGCACACACCTTTGGCCTGTCGGGCGAATGAAAAATGGCACAACGATAATCGGCCGTCAGATGGATGCACCTGACGCCACCGGGCTTTCCACCGGGCATACCGGGTATCGGACTCGAAATGGAGGGTGCTATACAGCAGGCTCCGCAAAATTCACGACAATCCATGATAAAAAGGTTATAAAAACAAGCTATTACACCAACAAAAGTAGTATTTTAGGCCGAGACTGCACAAATAGTTTAACATTTGTTGATGAACAACAAACCAAAGAGATGAGATTTAAAACCGAACTAATAGAGGGCCAATTGATAAGACGTTACAAACGTTTTTTGGCAGAAGTAAAGCTAAGCGATGGTACTAAGGTTACGGCACACTGCACCAACAGCGGCTCAATGAAGAGCTGCATCGAAACCGGTGCAAGAGTGCTACTATCGGAGGCAGCCGATCCCAACCGGAAGACAAAATACACCTGGGAGATGATAGAGATAAACGGCCAATGGGTGGGCATAAACACAATGCATCCCAACCTTGTGGTGGCCGAAGCGATAAAGCAGAACCAGATTGCCAGACTTACAGGCTATACCGATATACGCCGCGAGATAACTGTAAACGACAGCCGGCTCGACATTGTGGCATCCAACAGCAAAGAAACCGCATTTATTGAGGTGAAAAACGTAACCTATAAGGATGGCGACTATGCGCTTTTCCCCGATGCGGTGACTGCACGGGGGCTGAAGCATCTGCACAACCTCATGAAGATTAAGCAGGAAGGCCACCGTGCAGTTATGGTTTATGCGATTCAACGAGCCGACGTATCGGTTTTTGCACCGGCCAAAGCAATTGACGCAGCCTACGGCAACGCACTGAAGGAGGCCTTTGATGCAGGGGTAGAAATTTTTCCAGTGATATGCCGTGTTACGCCGTCGGCAATAGAGATAGATAGGGTTATCCCGTTCGAGCTTGACTAATTCGCAGAGAATAAACCACACTGCAACAGACGGCCATAACCTTATGCTCCATGAAAAGAGATTAAAGAAGAAAATCCTTAATCATCCAATACCATACTCTCATCAACTTAAATGGAACACTTATCAGAATCTACAATATGAACCATTGCTATTGTTATAACAAGTTGTATATTTGAATAATCTTTCCTGACAGGTTGTTTTCCCACGCTCCGTTCATCCTTCCAAAAAAATGAACGGAGCTTTTTTTATGTTGGAAATATTATCAACAACTACATTTCACGAATCACGAAGCATTGCCTCCATATCACCTGATTGGTAACAGGCCAGAAAC
This sequence comes from Marinilabiliaceae bacterium, assembly GCA_039811485.1. Lineage (GTDB taxonomy): Bacteria > Bacteroidota > Bacteroidia > Bacteroidales > Marinilabiliaceae > JAGPIS01. The sequence goes on from JBDHYT010000360.1 coordinate 3,468, forward strand.
TGCACAAAAAGGGAGCTGATTTCAAATCAAATGATTAAATTTGCGCCCTAAATTAACTACGACATGGGTTTTATCGAAGAAATAAAGCGAAGAAGAACTTTTGCCATCATTGCTCACCCCGAC
>JBDHYT010000361.1:0-3545 GCA_039811485.1 Marinilabiliaceae bacterium
GCTATATTTATGCCATCTTTGGTGCAGGAGTGGTAGGCGCTTTAGCTTATACCTTTTCCGATACTTTCTGGTTCTCGGCGGTTGAAGGCGAGGTTTATGCCATGTCGTCACTCTTTACCGCTGTGGTTTTCTGGGCCATCCTTAAGTGGGAGAATGTGGCAGACGAGCCTCACTCCAACCGGTGGTTGATACTGATTGCCTACCTGATGGGATTATCGATAGGTGTACACCTTCTCAACCTGCTTACCATACCAGCCATTGTGATGGTTTATTACTTCAAAAACTACGAAGTAACACGTACCAACACATTTAAGGCACTTGCAATATCTGTTCTTATCCTCGGAGGAATACTTTATGGCATTATTCCGGGCGTTGTAAAGATGGCCAGTGGATTCGAGCTTTTCTTTGTCAACGAACTTGGCTTTGGATTTAACAGTGGTGCTCTTATTTACGCCTTCCTGCTCTTGGCAGCCATCATCTGGGGAATATGGTTTACCCACAAGAAGGGACATCCCATACTTAACACCATCATTACCGGGGTGGCTGTAATACTTATAGGCTACTCGTCGTTTGCAATGATTGTCATCCGCTCGGTGGCTAATCCGCCCATGGATCAGAACTCACCCGAGGATGTGTTTTCGTTGATGGGATACCTCAATCGCGAACAGTATGGCGACAGGCCACTTTTCATGGGTCAGAACTTCAACTCTCCGCTTGACCGCAAGGCGATGGATGGAAAAAAGGGAAGTCCCGTTTACATCAAAAAAGATGGAAAATATGTGGTTGCCGAATATCGCCCCGAATATAAGTTCGACAGCCGCACCACCACCCTATTTCCGCGGATGTATAGCCGCGAAGGGCGTCATATCGAGGAGTATAAGAGCTGGACTAATATGAGTGGCCGCTCCGTGACTGTGGAGGATGACTCAGGCCAGTTGAAAAATATAATGGTTCCCACGTTTTTTGATAATATTAAGTTCTTCTGGAATTATCAGGTGATACACATGTATTTCCGGTATTTTATGTGGAATTTTTCCGGTCGTCAGAATGATATTCAGGGACATGGCGAAATCAATAAAGGAAACTGGATTACAGGTATTCCATTCATCGACAGTGCATTCTATGGCGATCAGTCTTTGATGCCCGATTCCATGAAAAACAATAAGGGCCGTAATGCCTACTTTATGCTTCCGTTGCTTTTGGGAATTGCCGGAATGGTGTTTCAATACAAGCGGGGCAGAGACGGCAAACAGGGTTTCTGGGTGGTGATGTTGCTATTCTTCCTTACCGGACTGGCCATTGTTCTCTACCTGAATCAGACGCCGTTGCAACCGCGCGAACGCGACTATGCTTATGCAGGGTCGTTCTATGCCTTTGCAATATGGATAGGACTTGGGGTACTTGCCCTTATCGATGCCATAAGCAAATATATGAACCCCAAGAGTGCCACCGTGGCCATGACGGCTGCAGCACTGCTGCTTGTGCCGGGCATAATGGCTAAAGAAAACTGGGACGACCACGATCGCTCCCACAGGTACATAGCGCGCGATCTGGCATTTAACTACCTCAATAGCTGCGACGAAAATGCAATACTTTTCACCAATGGCGATAGCGACACATTCCCATTATGGTATATACAAGAGGTAGAGGGAGTTCGTACCGACGTGAGGGTGTGCAATCTTAGTTATCTTCAGACCGACTGGTATATCGACCAGATGAAGCGTAGGGCTTATCTCTCAGCTCCACTGCCGATTAGCTTTACTCACGACCAGTATCAGACAGGTTCGCGCGATGCGGTATATCTTTTCGACAGAATTAAAGAGCCTGTTGAACTCACCGAAGGTCTTAAGTTTGTGGCCAGCGACGACCCCCGCACCAAAACTATTCCCGATTATAGTGAGCGGATAGATTATCTGCCAACGCGAAATCTGAAATTCACTGTTGACCGCAATAAGGTGATTGAAAACAAGGTTGTGTCCGATTACGATTACGATAAGATCGACAGTGTTATGGCCATTAGACTAAACAAGAGCATGATACTGAAAAATGAGCTTATGGTTCTCGACATGCTTGCAACAGCCAACTGGAATAGGCCTATCTACTATGCTGTTACCGTAGGCAACGACAGTTATGCAGGGCTTCAGGATTATTTCCAGCTCGAAGGTTTTGCATACCGTATTGTACCCATCAAATCGAAAAATGAGGATGGTCAGACAGGACGTGTTGACACCGAAAGGATGTACAACAAAGTGATGAACGAATTCCGCTGGGGTGGCTATAGCGACGGCAGGGTTTATCTTGACGAAAATATTCTTCGCATGGCACTGAACATCCGCAACAACCTTACGAGGTTGGCCAATTCGCTTCTCGATGAGGGTAAAACAGAAAAGGCCATTGCCGTTCTCGACAAAACCATGAAGGAGCTTCCTGCCGACAATGTACCACACAACTACTTCAGTATCTTTATTGCTCAGGGCTACTACAAGGCTGGCCAAAACGAAAAGGGCGATGATATTATCAAAGCACTGTCGAAGGATAACCTTCAAGAGCTTGTCTATTTCACTTCGTTGAGTGAGAATAAGATGCGGAATGTCTCGTACGACATGGAGCGCGACATTGCCATCTATTACGAAATTATGCGGATGATTAACCAGCATAAGCGCACCGACTTGATGGCTGAGCTGTCGGCCGAATATGCTTCGGTACTTAAGAAATCGGGATTTTTCGATAAATGAGACTTATACGGTCAAAAGATATGATTCAACCGCCGCAATGGATGCGCTGCTTTTATGGCAGTGCATTCTGGCGTGGCGACAACAACAAAAAGGAAGTTTACCTAACCTTTGATGACGGGCCGGTGCCCGACCCCACATTGTGGGTACTTAAGTTGCTGAGGAGTTATGGCATTAAGGCCACATTCTTTTGTGTGGGCGATAATGTGCTAAAACATCCCGATGTGTTTAGTGCCATTGTTGCTGATGGTCATGCGGTTGGAAACCACACATTCCACCATACCAAGGCCTTCAATGTGTCGAAGAGAGATTATTTCGACGACATAGAGCTGGCCGGTCGGCATTGCAACAGCACTCTGTTCAGGCCGCCTCACGGGCAGTTGTACCCATGGTATATGAAGGAGCTTGGTATGCGCTTTAGACAAATAGTTTTTTGGGATGTGATGCCGATGGATTATGACAACAGGCTGACAGGCAGACAGGTGACTCAAAATGCCATCAACTGTGTGCGCAATGGCTCGGTTATTGTGTTTCACGACTCGTTGAAGGCAAAGGCGAGACTTGTTGAAGCCCTTCCCGCCACCATCGATTATTTGATGGGAGAGGGTTATACTTTTAAAACCATTTAATTTTAAATAGCTAAGAGATGAATATTTTACTGATTGGATCGGGCGGACGCGAGCATGCAATGGCCTGGAAGATGACTCAGAGCAAAAAGTTGAGCCAGCTCTATATTGCACAGGGTAATGCAGGAACTGCCGAGCTGGGCATCAATGTAAACCTTAATCCTAACGACCATGAGGCAGTAAAACA
>JBDHYT010000362.1:0-3532 GCA_039811485.1 Marinilabiliaceae bacterium
CACATTCCGGTAAAATTCTGTCGAAAGATGATGAAAGAATAGTTTCTTCATTGATGCCCTGTAGAATTAGCGTTTATGAAAAGAGCAACGGCAAAACCTACATTTCAAGAATGAATACCGGAGTTTTGGCTAAATCAATAGGCGGGATTATTGAAGAAGTAATGATTGCTTCAACAAAAGATGTTGAAGAGATTCTGAATGCCATTATTGTTGAAAATGATTGATTTGCTGTGTGAATAAAACCGAAAAGCCTGTAAATCAGACGATTTTACAGGCTTTTGTACTATTTTGAATTCCCAATAAGTGATCTCGGAGGGACTCGAACCCCCAACCTTCTGGGCCGTAACCAGATGCACTATCCATTATGCTACGAAATCAATCCTTGCCGACTTAACGGCTTTGTGTTATAAAAGTGATCCCGGAGGGACTCGAACCCCCAACCTTCTGGGCCGTAACCAGATGCACTATCCATTATGCTACGGAATCATCAATTATTGTTGCAACTCCTTTTCGTAATTGCAGTGCAAATATACAGCTTTTGAAACGATATCACAAAATATTTTCAAAATAAAAATCGTTACAACCTGACCGTTTTTTTACTTCCTCATTGGATTACAATAATTTATATTCGATTTTTTTTGTCATATTTTTCATTGTTATCTATCCAGAGGGGCTTTCTAAACGTTTAATTAAGAAAAGAGGCCGCATTTTTGATTCAAAAACACGGCCTCTAACTATAATTTCAAGCTTTCGCCTCGTACAGCTCCACAATTTTAACTATCACTTCAGCTGCTTTTACCATACTCTCCACAGCAACAAATTCGTGTTTCCCGTGAAAATTCTCGCCGCCTCCAAAAATATTTGGACACGGCAGTCCCATATACGACAGACGCGCACCATCGGTTCCACCACGAATAGGTTTAACCAGGGGCTTCACTCCTACCTGCTCCATCGCTTCTATGGCTGTCTCCACCACATGGTAAACAGGCTCAACTTTTTCGCGCATATTATAGTATTGATCCACAATATCGAGTTTAACCACTTCGTGTCCGTATTTGCTGTTCAAATAGTCGGCAATACGGGTCATTGAGGCCTTGCGCTCTTCAAATTTGGTGCGGCAATGGTCGCGAATAATATATTGGAATGTGGCCCTCTCTACACCACCATCAATCTTTATGAGATGATAAAAGCCCTCATAATGTTGAGTGTGTTCTGGCCGTTCGTATGCCGGCAGCATTGAGTTAAACTCCTGGGCTATCAGAATGGCATTCAACATCTTATCCTTAGCATAACCTGGATGGATATTGCGTCCCTGAATGATGATTTTGGCACCGGCAGCATTGAAGTTTTCAAACTCCAACTCACCAATCGGGCCACCATCCATGGTATAGGCATAATCTGCACCAAACCGCTTCACGTCAAAATGATCGACACCACGACCAACCTCCTCATCAACAGTAAAGCCGATTTTAATCTCACCATGTTTTAACGCCGGTGTGCTAACTATATAATCAACGGCACTCATTATTTCGGCAATACCAGCCTTATCATCGGCACCAAGAAGAGTTGTTCCATCTGTAACAATAAGAGTCTGACCGATATAGTTTTTCAGTTCAGGGAAATCGGCGGGTGAAAGCACAACATCAAGCTCTTTATTAAGAATAATATCCTTACCGTCGTAATTCTCCACAAACCGCGGTTTCACATCCTTACCCGGCATATCGGGTGCTGTATCCACGTGGGCCAAAAATCCTATGGCAGGCACCTTTTTTGTTGTATTTGAAGGTATGGTGGCCATCACATAACCATACTCATCAATGGTAACATCGTTAACTCCAAGTGATTTCAGTTCATCAACCAAAATATTGGAAAGCACCAGCTGTTTTTTGGTACTTGGAAAAATATCGGTAACAGTATCGTCGGCCTGAGTATCAATCTTTACATATCTCAGAAACCGCTCAACCAATATATCTCTATCTATCATAATTTGTAGTTTTATTATTCCTCTTCCGGTTTTGCCCTGAGGCTTTCCCATATCATATACCCGCAAAGTGCCATAAACATCACAAAACCAATAATTTCAGCTGCATGAGATGTAAACCACTCCATATCCACAAAGTTGATACCGCCAAATTTCAGTATGGCACTCACCACTCCCATCAGCGCACCTCCGGCAATAAATCCTGATGCAATAAGGGTTCCCCTCTCCTTGCGTGCCTGATTCACTTTAGCATCCTTTGAGCGCGTAGCAACAATATGAGCCACTATACCACCAACAAGCAACGGAGTATTTAGTTCGATGGGGATAAACATACCCAGAGCAAAAGCCAGTGCCGGAACACCAATCATGGTAAGGATCAGCGAAAGAAAAGCTCCGGCTCCGTAAAGCATCCATGGAGCTGGTTTACCGCTCATCATAGGCTCTATAACTGCGGCCATTGCATTTGCCTGAGGAGCCACCAGCGCATTTTCGCCTGTGAAGCCATACGTTTTGTTAAGTAGGATAATTACACCACCAACAGTAGCAGCCGACACAAAAGTACCCAGGAATTTCCAGCTCTGCTGTTTTATAGGTGATGAACCCAGCCAGTAACCAATTTTAAGGTCGGTGATGAACCCTCCAGCCATTGAAAGTGCTGTACAGACTACTCCGCCAATAATTAGCGCAGCCACCATGCCCGAAGTACCAGTAAGTCCAACGGAGGCCATTATGAGTGAAGCAATAATGAGAGTCATAAGAGTCATTCCCGACACAGGGTTGGTTCCCACTATTGCAATAGCATTGGCTGCCACGGTGGTAAACAGAAATGCGATAACCATAACGATGGCAAGACCAATAAGTGCGTGCGACAGGTTATGAACCACGCCAAACTGGAAAAAAACAAAGACCAGAATTGTGGTCAGCAGAATACCGCCGGCAATAATCTTCATTGGCAGGTCGCGACGAGTGCGCAGCTCCTCCTTCGGCATATTCTTATGACCACCAAACAACTCCGAGGCAGCCAGCCCAAACGCCTTGCGTATGATTGAACTCGACTTAATGATACCTATGATACCCGCCATAGCGATACCGCCGATACCAATGGGGCGTACATAGTTGGAAAAAATCTGTTCGGCACTCATATCGCCCACCAGCAGCGATACATTGCTTCCCACTGCCTCGGTCATTCCAGGTGCGAAGTAATTGATAATGGGTATAATGACAAACCATCCCACAAACGAACCGGCAGCAATGATGGCAGTATATTTCAGTCCGATGATATAGCCAATACCCATCACGGCAGCACCCACGTTGAGTTTGAATACCAACTTGGCCTTTTCGGCAAGTGCTTCACCGGCAGGTATCACACGTGTGGTTACCACCTCGCTCAACCATCCGAAGGTAGCGATAATAAAGTCGTAAAGACCGCCTATCAAACCGCTGACAACAAGCAGACGCGCCTGTTTGCCGCCTTTCTCGCCCGACACGAGCACCTCAGTTGTTGCTGTTGCCTCGGGAAAAGGATATTTACCGTGCATATCCTGCACAAAA
>JBDHYT010000363.1:0-3513 GCA_039811485.1 Marinilabiliaceae bacterium
CTTAACAGACGACAAAAAAAATCCACATAAATCCGACCGTTGAAAGAAAGAAACTGCCCTGAATATCACTGTTTGCCGTTGCAAAATGGCAGCTCTAATAACCGTTTCAAAATTACTGAAATCGCTTTTTATTCAATTGTCGTGCAAAAATACAACTTTTTTCTGAAAACAAACTTGTTTTTTATGAAAAATGTATATTTTTGCATTGTCGATGAATAAATATTCAATCAGCAAATGAAAATAAAAGCACAAAGATTAATTGCCATCCGCAATCTTATCACCTCGCAGAAGGTGGCAGGACAGGAAGAGCTGCTTTCTCTGCTTGAGAAAAAAGGATTCCTTATAACCCAGGCCACACTATCGCGAGATTTGAAATATCTAAAGGTGGCAAAGGTGGCCGACAGCGAAAAAGGTTATTGTTACGTGATGTCCGACACCAATATAAGGTTTGAAGACGACTCATCGATGGAAGATTTTCCAATGACCGGCATCGAATCAATAGAGTTTTCGGGTCCTATGGCGGTAATCAAAACACGACCGGGCTTTGCAATGGGCATCGCATCAGTAATCGACAGTCACGGACTCTACGAGATTCTGGGAACAATTGCAGGCGATGACACAATACTGCTTGTCAACCGCGAAGGAGTTTCCCGTATGGATGTAGTGAATGCGCTGTCACTCTTCATCCCCGGATTAAAAGACAAAATACTTTAATTAACACTATTTACTCAATTTGCCTTATGAGCGAATTTGACATCCTGGTGGCTTCAGAGGCTCACCTTTCATACGTCGATGAGATATTGACAACAATAGCAGACGCTGCAAAAATCAGAGGAACAGGTATTGCTAAGCGCGACCCTGAATATGTAAAAAAGAAAATGCTTGAAGGAAAGGCAATTATAGCACTTACCAATGGCAAATTTGCGGGATTCTGCTATATCGAGTCGTGGGGGCACAACAAGTTTGTGGCAAACTCGGGACTTATAGTAAAAGATGAATTCAGAGGCCATGGATTGGCCAAAAGCATCAAACAGAGAGCTTTCGAACTTTCGCGCGAGCGTTACCCCGATGCAAAGATTTTTGGTCTTACAACAGGCCTTGCAGTTATGAAAATTAACTCGGAGCTTGGTTATAAGCCTGTTACCTTCTCGGAACTGACCGACGACAAGGAGTTCTGGAAAGGTTGCCAGAGTTGCATCAACTACGATATTCTCCTGAGAACCAACCATAAACACTGCTTATGCACAGGTATGCTTTACGACCCTGCCAAAGAGGAGAAAAAGGAGACACAACTCCCTGCCAAAGAGGAGAAGAGCGACAAAGTGTATGAAAGATGGCTGAAATTCAAGCAGTTCGTATTCCTTGGGAAGAAAAACAATAATAATGGTGAGAAGAACGGTGAAAAAACGAGCGTTAAAAAACTGATGTCTATATTTTCACTTAATCTATAAAATATTCAATTCTAAAAACTTATCAGAAAGATGGATAAAGTTGTTTTGGCATATAGCGGAGGACTTGACACTTCATTTTGCGTGAAATATCTGGCAAACGAAAAAGGTCTTGAAGTACATTCGGCAATAGCAAACACAGGAGGTTTCGGCTCAGAAGAGCTGGCCGACATAGAACAAAAGGCTTATGCACTGGGAGTAACATCGCACACCACACTCGATGTTACCAGGGAGTATTACCAGAAGTGCATCCGATATATGGTATATGGCAACATCCTGAAAAACAATACTTACCCCCTTTCGGTAAGTTCGGAACGCATCTTCCAGGCACTGGCAATCGTTAACCATGCTCGAAAAATCGGAGCCAAGGCAATTGCCCACGGCAGCACCGGTGCAGGTAACGACCAGGTACGCTTCGACCTCACTTTTCAGATTCTTGCACCTGAGATTGAGATAATAACACCAATCCGCGACCTGAAACTTTCGCGCGACGAGGAGATTGAATATCTGAAAAAACACGGCGTTGAGCGCGACTGGACAAAGATGGCCTACTCAATCAACAAGGGACTGTGGGGCACCAGCGTGGGCGGCAAGGAGACTCTTACTTCACGCAAGCCACTGCCGGCATCGGCTTATCCGAGCCAGCCACAGACCGATGGAAAAGAACTGCTTGAGATAGGATTTGAGAAGGGTGAACTCACTTCGGTTAACGGCAAAAAGTTTGACTGCGCCACCGATGCCATCAGAGAGATTGAAAAAATCGGCAATAAATATGCAATTGGCCGCGACATACATGTAGGCGACACAATCATCGGAATTAAAGGCCGAGTAGGCTTCGAAGCTGCTGCCCCGCTGATGATTATCAAGGCACACCACGCCATTGAGAAACACACACTCAGCAAATGGCAGCTATATTGGAAAGAACAGCTTGCCAACTGGTACGGAATGCTGCTTCACGAAGCACAGTACCTTGAGCCGGTGATGCGCGACATTGAGAAGTTCCTTGAAAGCACACAGCAAAACGTAACCGGAAGCGTATATCTGCGCCTTTATCCTTACCGTTTTGAAGTGGAAGGCATCGACTCGCCACACGACCTTATGAACAGTGGCTTTGGTGATTACGGCGAAGTCAACAAGGCTTGGGATGGCAATGACGTTAGAGGATTCACCACCATACTTGGTAATTCAATGAAGATTTTTAATAAAGTTAATCCGGGTCAGATGGATATTCTGTAATCCATCTGAAACCGAAAAAATATTAGAATGATTAAGGCAGGAATAATTGGTGCTGCCGGATATACAGCCGGCGAACTGATACGGATACTTATCAACCATCCGCAAACCGAAATTGTATTTGCACAGAGTGCAAGCCATGCCGGCGAACCTGTTTGGAAGGCTCATGCCGACCTGATTGGCGAAACAGACATGATTTTCACTGCCGAGGCCGACCTGAACCAGGCTGATGTGATTTTTATGTGCATGGGTCACGGAAAATCCAGAGGATTTATGGCTACTGTACCATCAGACTACAAAGGAAAAATCATCGACCTTGGAAATGATTTCCGCCTGAGGGAGACAAGCGAAGGTTTTGTGTACGGACTTCCGGAGGTGAACCGCAAGCAGATAAAAAATGCAAGATACATTGCCAACCCCGGCTGTTTTGCCACATCGATAGAGCTGGCACTACTGCCAGTGGCAAAAGCAGATAAACTGGGTGAAGTTCATGTGCATGCAATAACAGGTTCAACCGGTGCAGGTCAGGCACCATCGGAGACCACACACTTCAGCTGGCGCGACAATAATATGTCGGTTTACAAGTCATTTGGTCATCAGCACAATGCCGAAATCAATGAGACACTGAGTTATCTTGCGCCAGGCTACAAAGGTGAGCTCAACTTTGTGCCGATGCGCGGCAACTACTCACGCGGCATAATGGCATCGGTATATTTCGATTGCGAAATGAGCGAGCAGGAGGCTGTGGAGCTTTACAGGGAGTATTATCAACATGAGCCGTTTGTGAATGTGGTAACATCCAATCCCGACCTTAAAATGATTATCAACACAA
>JBDHYT010000364.1:0-3492 GCA_039811485.1 Marinilabiliaceae bacterium
CGTCGTCAATGGGGATGTTATTCTCCTTCAGAGCCATAACATAGCCGTCGCGACGGTTTTTGCCTATCAGAAGATGCTGGGGGCCTGAGAGATGCAGTATCCTTCGGCACCCTTTCTCTATAAGGTGGCACACTGCGATACGTGCTCCCTGAAAATCATCGGCAATAACGCGGTGGGACTCAATGGATTCGCACACCCGGTCGAAAAATATCAGTGGGATGCCGTTATCTATTATATTCTGAAAGTGATCAAACTCGAGAGTATTCTTGCTCATCGACACTAATATTCCATCAACACGATTATCGATAAGAGCCTGGACATCTGTTATTTCGCGCTGGTAGTTCTCATTGGTCTGGCATATCATCACATTGTAGCCTCGTCCGTAAGCCACATTGTCGATACCACTGATTACCGAACTGAAAAAGTGATGCACTATTTCGGGAATTATCACACCTATGGTATTGGTTTTACTCTTTCGCAATCCCAGTGCCAAAGCATTGGGCCGGTAATTCACTTTGCTTGCAAAAGTCTGCACCAGCTCCTTGGTCTCGGGGCTGATGTCGGGATGATCCTTCAGCGCTCTCGATACAGTGGAGGGAGAGATACCCAAAGTGCGGGCAATATCTTTTATTGTTACCTGATGTGATTTCATTAATGAATCGAAAAATAATCAATAACACTAAAATATATAAAAAATTGAATATTCCACCCTATTGTTGATAACTCTTAAAAATTAGGGCCTCAGACCGAGTTGTTTAATTTGAGAGTAAAGAAAAAATTTTCTTTTTTAATGTTTTTGAATGTGTTAAAATCAGAAAGGTTACATTTTAAAACATGTTATACAACATATTTTTGGGTCGCAAACGATTGCACAAACGTAACCGCAATCGTTTGCGGGAAAGAAAACCTAAAAGTGTGTTTGGTGATGTTAAAAAGTGTCATTTTTAACAAACATTAGACCTACCTTTGTTGCACAAAATGATGAAATAGAGTTCGAACGTGAACACTAAGAAGTGAAATCCAGTGAATCGTTTTATTAAAATAGACTAAACTTTTAATTTATGAACGTAAAATCCAATTTCAGAAGACTCTTACTTGTGGCTTTGGGTTTGATATGCATGTATGGCATTCAGGCACAAAAGCGTACAGTAACGGGTAATGTAAAAGACGCTTCGGATGGTTCGGCCCTCCCAGGCGTATCGGTTGCTGTTAAAAACACAACCCAGGGAACAATTACTTCATTCGATGGCAACTTCTCTTTAGAGGTTGAACAGGGCAGCACCCTTGTGTTCTCATTTATCGGTTATAAAGCTCAGGAAGTTACCGTTAGCGGTACTTCACCCATCAATATAAGACTTGAGCAAGAGGTAATGGGTGTTGATGAGGTTGTTGTAATCGGTTATGGTGTTTCAAAGAAGAAGGATCTTACCGGATCGGTTCAGACCGTTTCAGTAAAGGATTTTAACCAGGGAGCCATAACATCGGCACAGCAGCTTGTGAACGGTAAAATTGCAGGTTTGCAGATTACTGAGTCGGGCGGTGCACCAGGTGCCGGAGCCACAATCCGTATCCGCGGTGGTTCGTCAATCAGCGCAAGCAACGATCCTCTTATCATCATCGATGGTGTACCTATTGCCAACGGTAGCGTAAATGGTGGTCGTAACCCGCTTGATATTGTTAACCCTAACGATATTGAAACCTTTACGGTTCTTAAAGATGCTTCAGCAACAGCTATTTATGGTTCAAGGGCGTCAAATGGTGTAATCATTATAACAACCAAAAAGGGCACCGGAACAAAACTTGCCATCGACTATACAGGTAATGTATCAATGGCTACGGTAGCTAAGACTGTCGATATGTTGAAGGCCGATGAGTATCGCACCCTCTTCAACCAGAAGTTTCCGGCTAATACTTCGTTGATGGGTACAGCCAGTACCGATTGGCAGGATGAGATTTACGAAAATGCAATTAGCACAGATCATAACTTGTCGTTTAACGGCAATGTGAAAAATGTTCTTCCTTTCAGGGCATCAGTGGGTTATAACTTGTCGAACGGTATTCTTAAAGAGTCGCAGATGCAGCGTACCACACTTGCTCTTAATCTGAGTCCAAGTTTCTTTGAAGATCACCTGCGTGTCAATGCTTCGGCAAAAGGTATGTTTAACCAGAACAACTTCTCTAACGAAGGAGCTATTGGCAGTGCCATTGTGATGGACCCCACACACCCTGTTAAAGGAGCCGGTTATGATGCCTTTGGAGGTTACTTTACATGGAATCAGGCAGGTATGCCAACCACCATTGCACCTAAAAACCCTGTGGCCCAGTTGAATCAGGTAACTGATAAGTCAACGGTTAACCGTTTTATTGGTAATATGCAAGCCGACTACAAATTCCATTTCCTCCCTGAGTTGAGAGCCAACCTTAACGTAGGTATGGACTACTCGCAGGGCGAAAGTGACGGAAATAAAGTTGTTGATCCTAAAGCAGCATGGGATGCAGAGAGCTTTGCACGCAAAGGCTCATTTAGCTGGTACACACAAGACAAAAAGAATGAGCTTCTCGATTTTTATCTTCAATATACCAAAGATCTTGAGCAGATTAAGTCTCGTTTCGACGTGATGGGTGGTTACTCATGGCAGCATTTCTGGCAACAGAGCGAAAGCGCATCGTTCTTCAACACAAAAGTCAACAACAGCGATGTGCGCGATCCATATAAAATGTATAAGAGCGAAAACTACTTAGTCTCTTTCTTCGGACGTCTGAACTATACTTTCAACAGCAAGTATTATCTGACTTTTACTCTCCGTAACGATGGTTCATCCCGTTTTGCCAAGGATAACCGCTGGGGTCTCTTCCCATCTGTTGCCCTTGCATGGAGTGCCAAAGAGGAGTCGTTCCTCCGCGACGTAGATGTGTTGTCGAATCTTAAGGTTCGTCTTGGTTATGGTGTTACAGGCCAGCAGGATATCGGTTCCGAATATGGTTACTTCGGTATCTACGAGCGTGGCGAATCAACTGCAGCTTATGTATATTTCGATGCTCAGAGTGGAACATACAAGAGGGTGATGATAGAAACTATCCGTCCTGCCGGTTACGATGCCGGTTTGAAATGGGAAGAGACTGCAACATATAACATTGCACTCGATTACGGATTCCTTAACAACCGTATTTCGGGTAGCGTGGATGTGTATTACCGTAAGACAAGCGATATGCTAAACGTAATTCCGGTATCGGCAGGTGCCAACCTTACCAACCAGCTGCTTACCAACGTGGGTAACATGGAGAATAAGGGTATTGAGGTTTCGGCTAATGTACTTGCCATCGACACCAAAGATCTGAAATGGAATATCGGTGCCAACTTCACATACAACAAAAACGAGATTACAAAACTTACTGCTGTTGACGATCCCAACTATCTTGGTGTTCAGCATCATACCATCGACGGTGGTACCGGTAACATGATTAAGATTCACAAAGTTGGTTATCCTGCCG
>JBDHYT010000365.1:0-3485 GCA_039811485.1 Marinilabiliaceae bacterium
CCCATGAGCTTTTACCGGTTATCATCTCCCACCACACACCAATATATTTCACAGGCTTAATCCACGAAGTATCCTCATATTTGGTAGGCTCGTTCAGGTTAAGCACCAGTGTTGACTCAAGAATATCGGCAGCACGGTCACTAACGATAACGGTTCTCCATGGCGATTTGCACGGAGCCTGCATATACCCCTTGTCGCCACGTGCATCGGGTGTAAGGTGCGATTCAAACACCATGTTTTTGTCATCAAGTTCCAGCGACATACATGAGTAATCAATCAAAGCAGCCTCGTGCAGGTTAATATACAATCCATCATCACTCTTCATCATAAGAGCAGTCTGCACACCTGTTTGAGAAAATGGATGCTGCGACGCATTGGGCGTAACAGCCTGTTTCATCAGACCACGGATTTCCGACAGTTTTGAAGTAGTGGTGCTGTACTCCTGGGTATCATAGTCACCCGGAAGCCAGAAAGCCTTATGGTCGCCTGCCATGGCAAACTGGGTGCGCTCCTCTTTGATAACAAAGTAGATCAGATTTTTCTGTTCGGGGAACTCATACCTGAATCCCAGACCATCGTTAAACAACCTGAAACGCACAATAATATGACGATTGGTAGATGGCTGATTCAGCTTAACTTCAAGCTCATTATAGTGGTTACGAATCTTTGCCCACTCACCCCATACAGGTTCCCAGGTTTCGTCGAAAGTTGATGTTGCTGTAGATGCAATCTCAAAGCCCGACAACAGCGACTCAGCGTCCTTAAGCTCCAGACCAAGTTTACTTGGCTTAACCACATTCTTGTTTTTATAGGTAAGCTCATAGTAAGGAACTCCATCCTTAACTTCGAACTTCATACTCAGGTTGCCGTTGGGCGACTTAATCGTTTGTGCAAAACCTAAAGAGGTTATACAAACGAAAAGTAACAACAGAAAACTCTTTTTCATAACGTTCAATTTTTGCCGTTTAATTGTTTTGATGCAAAGTTACGGTAGAAGAGCAAGTAACTAAAGGAATTTTAACGTTGCATAGTGGGAAAGTAGTTAAAAACAACTAACTCAAAAACCCATCAGACTAATTACCAACAACATACAACAAACATCAAAAACTTAAAAAGTATATAAAACCAAGAATAAAACAGGTGAAAAACAGATGTTTTTAGAGTTTACCATTAAGAAAATTAAGATATACCAGGTATAAACAATTAAGAAAGTTAATATTTGACATACTATTTTTTTGTTCTGCCGCTATCGGGCAGAGGTGCGTGAGGCCAATATACCGTGGGTTGAAACCCATGGTTAGGCTCGCCGAGCCAATTAACCTAAGCGACCAAAATGGTCCGGTTGACTATCAGGGCTCTGATAAAACCTATCACCAAATTATCACAAATTAACACGAAAAATATGCAGCCTCCTAAAAGAAACACGAGCGGATTTGTGCAAATGAGTAAATTCTGACTCGTCCTGAAAAATCTTTACAGTATTATGACTCCACGACTCACTGACTCCCTGACTTCATGACTATTTAACCTTTCAACTCCCTGACTCTAAATTAATCATCCCCCTATCCTCATCACCTTATCATCAAACTCATTGCGGTTGCCGGCTGCTTTATTGCGCATCTTGGTGCGATAGTTATAAATAGTTGTTACAGAGTATCGTAAAAAGCGGGCTATTTTTTCGCTATCTGTAATTCCCAGACGAACAAGAGCAAAAACCCGCAGTTCGCTATTCAAAATCTCATTGGGTTTCAACACAACCTGCTCGTGGGGTGATAGCAGTGCGTTAAAATCATCGATAAAAGTGGGGAAAAGCTTCAAAAAAGTGTGATCGAAACTATTATAAAACTCCTTAAGTTCATTTTTAATAAACTGGGTGGATTTCAAATCATTAATAACCTCTTGGATACTGCCTGTTGCAGCTTTTCGGCTCAGTGTACGCCGGTACTCATCCATCTTATCCAGATACACAGTGCACAGCTCCATATATCGGCCAATATACTCCTCTTTGATGGCACTGGTTACCGTCAACGACTGATTCATAGCCACAAGCTGCGAATTGAAAACTTCGAGTTCGTCATTGAGTTTATTAAGCTGAATATTTGCCACTGCCAATTCCGATTGTGCAATTCGCAACTTCTGTATCTGCCTGCGACTGAACACAACCGCACCACCAACAACCACAAGTAAGATACTAATAACCACCATCATGGTAGTCATGCGCCTCTGCTGGACGTCACGCTGTTTCTGATATGCCGATTCAATAACGCTAAACAGCTCTGTGATTTTGATGGTACGAAGCCTTGCCTTGCTGAATGAGGCATCTTCGAGCGAACATTTAAGGTAGTTATAGGCCCTCTCGAGATTGCCTGAATCATAAATAATCTCAGCCAACATCCATAGCGACATATACTCTTTGGTAGATGAACGGATATCACAAATAGCAGATATAGTAAGATACTTAACTGCATCATCCTTATTACCAAGACAGTGTGAAATATTAAACAGTATATAGGATGCTATTGCCTTATTCCGATCGCATGTTTCGATAGAAGAGTAGTAATTAGTCAACAGATTGGAGGCTTCAATGCAGTTTCCTTCATTTATTAACCGATGGGCGGTATTGAAAAAATAATCGGCACTTCCGGGAGCAGCCACGCTCAGTATAGAGTCGCGATAGGCATCGGAAAGTGATAGATAGTGATTTTTTTCATCAACGGAGAGGGCATAAAGGTGCATAGCCTCATATATTGAGCTATATAACTGATAATTATAAAGTTTAATATAATCATCAGCAGAGCGGGTATCGACACTATTCAATATATCGAGTGCCTCTTTATACATACCTGTTATAATCTTTACTGCAGCAATATTCAGATTCCCATCCTGTATCCATCTAATATTACCCGAACTTCTGGCGGCAGCAAACCGCAACATGGCGTAGTGGTGTGCCGAATCGGTGTTGTAATATAGATATTCGTCGAAAAGCTGCCCCAAAATATCAAAGCGCATCCCTTGGTCGGTACACTTTTCGAGCATTGATTTTAGATGCAGAAGCCCCTCCTCTTTGCGTTGATCGTAGGTACTTTTTTCAGCTATGGCTACATCCAGTTCACGAAGCAGCGAATCGATACCTGAGGCCATCCCACCCATCGGCAACATCGACAGCAACACAAAAAGAAATAAGAATCTCACTACCGACATATTACGGTGCGTATTTATTTTTTTTGAACCGGAATGGAAAAGAAAAATTTGCTACCCTTATCTTTCTCGCTCTCCACCCACATTTTGCCATTAAGAATGTCAACATAACCTTTAGATATTGATAGACCTAAACCTGCCCCCTCATGGTTGCGCGACATATCGAGATCGGCCTGCACAAAACGTTCGAATATTGCATCTATTCTCTCCTTCGGTATTCCAACGCCGGTATCTTTCACGTAGAACACAATCTCGCTGGGTAGGATATTGAACCCGAACATCACCAT
>JBDHYT010000366.1:0-3413 GCA_039811485.1 Marinilabiliaceae bacterium
TTCTTGGCTATCTCGCCATCCGACAGGTTGACTTTTGAGGTACCATAGGTGTTGATATATATACCAACAGGGCGCGCAATACCGATGGCATAGGCTACCTGCACAAGCACCTCGCCGGCAACACCAGCTGCAACCATGTTTTTGGCTATATGGCGTGCGGCATAGGCAGCCGAGCGGTCCACTTTTGAGGCATCCTTACCCGAGAATGCACCACCACCATGCGCACCTTTACCACCATAGGTGTCAACAATAATTTTGCGGCCTGTAAGACCGGTATCGCCATGAGGACCACCAATAACAAACTTACCGGTTGGGTTGACATGAAGGACATACGAACCATCGAACAGCTCTTGCTGTTTTTGGGGCAACAAAGCCTTAACACGCTGAATCAGAATATTCTGAACATCATCCTTGATGACCTTCTGCATCTCTTCATCGCCTGCAAACTCATCGTGCTGGGTAGAGATAACGATGGTATGAATGCGCAAAGGGTTGTTATTTTCGTCATACTCTATTGTAACCTGGCTCTTAGAGTCGGGGCGTAGATAATTCATCACCTTCTTTTCGCGTCGTATCACTGCAAGCTCCTTTAGTAGCAGATGCGAAAGATATAGTGGCAGAGGCATAAAGTCTTCGGTGTCGTTACAGGCATATCCGAACATCATGCCCTGGTCTCCTGCTCCCTGTTCGTCCTCATCGGCACGTTCCACACCCCGGTGGATATCTGCATATTGATGGTGCAGGGTAGAAATAACGTCGCACGAGCCTGAATCGAACATATCAGCAGCTTCCGTGTAACCAATTCGTTCGATTACTCTGCGGGCAATTTTCTGAACCGGAACATAACCGCTAGTTTTTATTTCACCACTTACAACCACAAGACCGGTTGTAACCAGTGTTTCGCAGGCTACCTTCGACTCGGCGTCCTGTCTTAGCAGCTCATCAAGAATGGCATCCGAAATCTGGTCGGAAACTTTGTCGGGGTGTCCCTCAGATACTGACTCTGAAGTGAATAAATATCCCATACTACAATTTTTATCAGACAAACCACAATTATTGGTAAGTCTTTAAGTTTAACATAGAGAGGAAAAAAGGGGGATACCATTAAAGAATGCGTTTTAGCATTTTTTTATAGTGGTTGCAATGGGCAAATCCATCCACTTTTTTCGTGTTGCAAATTTCGCAATTTTTATTTTTATGTGCAAATATATTTTAAGTATGAAAAATAATACTCTGATTCTCAAAGTCATTTTAATAAATATTGAGGTAACCTTAAATTTTTTGCAAAGAAAATTTGGAGAAAGAAAAATTGTGCATATCTTTGCATCCGCATTTGAAAAGCAACCGACTTGCTTTCTGATGACAAGGTCCCTTCGTCTAGGGGTTAGGACGCAAGATTTTCATTCTTGAAACAGGGGTTCGATTCCCCTAGGGACTGCAAATAAGAGTTGTTAAAAACAAATTAGGATAGCGAGATGGCAAATCATCAATCTTCAAAGAAAAGAATTAGGCAAATTGAGAAGAGAAGATTGCACAGCAGATACTACGCGAAAACTGCGCGTAACGCTGTGAAAGCTCTTCGTCATACCACAGATAAAGCTGCAGCACAGAGTTTGCTTCCAAAAGTAACTGCTATGCTTGACAAGCTTGCCAAAAGAAACATTATTCACAAGAATAAGGCTTCAAACCTTAAATCTAAGCTTGCTCGTCATATCAACAAGCTCGCTTAATTAAGGGGTACATAGGGTCCCTTCGTCTAGGGGTTAGGACGCAAGATTTTCATTCTTGAAACAGGGGTTCGATTCCCCTAGGGACTGCTTAGGATAACATCGAAGAGGTGTTGTCCTTTTTTTGTTTGCAGCCATCAATATAAGCTTTTACATAACAGATGCCGTTGCCTTAGGCACTATTTAGCTCCACACACCTGCGTAATCCATAAAAAACCACACACTCATCATACATTAACTGTGTTTCACCAAAGGGATAGCTGTGCATATTTACTTTGATTATGTTGTTGTGTAACTTGCTGAAAAAACAACATGGGTGAGTATAGGCGGCTAAGCATAAAAGACTGGGCATTAGAAGATCGGCCGCGCGAGAAATTGGTGCTTAAAGGCCTGGCGTCGCTGTCGGATGCCGAGTTGCTGGCAATACTCATTGGCTCGGGGAGCGACAAGGCGTCGGCTGTAGATTTGGGTAAGATGATACTCACCGATTTTCATAACAGCCTCCACGAGTTGGGCAAGAGCAATGTGTCGTCGTTGAAAAACAGATATCACGGCATTGGCGAAGCAAAAGCAATAACCATCATAGCCGCATTAGAGCTTGGTCGGCGGCGTAAGTTAAGCGACGCCCTTGAACGACCCAAAATTACAAGCAGCCGCGATGCTTTTGAGGTGATGCAGCCATTAATAGGCGATTTGCCACACGAGGAGTTTTGGACACTCTATCTCAACAGAGGCAACAAAATCATCCAGCCTCTGAAGATTAGCCAGGGCGGAGTGTCGGCCACAGTAACCGATGTGAGGATTATATTGAAACCGGCTCTTGAAACATTGGCCAGCTCAATAATTCTGGCTCACAACCATCCGTCGGGTAACCTCGAGCCAAGCGAAAATGATTTTCAGATAACAAAAAAGATAAAAGAGGCAGGAAGGGTGATGGATATTCCGGTGCTCGACCATATTATAGTGGCTGGTAACGGCTATTATAGTTTTGCCGATGAAGGACAGTTGTAAATGATTATGATATGACGGTTGCATACCTGAAAAATATAGAAATAAACCGCAACAAATGGGATGAGTGTGTCAGCCGCGCTTTCAACGCCCAGGTTTTCGGCTACACCTGGTATCTCGACTCGGTGTGCTGGGATTGGGACGGACTTGTGGAAGGCAACTATAACATGGTGTTTCCTGTGCCTATTACTAAACGATTTGGAGTTACAATGGCCAAAAACCCCCAACTCCTTCCGTTTGTCACCATCTACTCACGCATCAAACCATCGGCGGCCCTGTTTTATGAGTTTTTCAACAATATCCCATTCTACAACATTAAACTCAACCTGCTGCCATTCAATGCCCTGCCACAGTTCTCGCTTCTTCCCGAGATAAAGGCCGAATTTGCATCGTTCGACCTGATAACGGATTATGACTCAACATTGCAGAAGTTCAAATCGATGTTCGACATGAAGGAGTGCTTAGAAAAGTACAACGACTTTACGGTGATGCGCACACAAAACCTGGCTGATTATCTGAGTTTCAAATCACTGGTGAACAACAAAAAATTCGTTGAGAATGACGGACTAAAAAAACTACTCAGCTATGCACTCCGTTTTAAGAGTATCGGCATATTCTTCTGCTTCGACTCTTCGAACACAGCAGTAGCAGCTGTGTCGATAGTCAAGTCGGACAACC
>JBDHYT010000367.1:0-3407 GCA_039811485.1 Marinilabiliaceae bacterium
GTGGATTGCTGTCCCTAAGGCATCCTTTAAAGAGCAGATGACGGCCTACCATCGCGACCTCATAAAGAGGAGAGGCTCTGTGCATAACAATCAGAATCAAATTAAAAACTATCATAAACCGGTAAACGACGGACGCAAGGTTGCAATGACAGTGCTTGGTGTATTCATCCTGTTTATTGCTCTTTTGGGTCTCACTGCTGCCGGTGTCGCAGTTGCCACGGTCTTGGGCACTATCAACAGTTCGTTTTTTGGTGTTAGCCTGGCTGAAATAACTACTTTAATTGCTCCCAACGGTATTGGTTCTCTTGTTTGGGTATCGGTGGCGGCTCTTTCTATAATGCCTTTTCTCTTTCTTTTGTATCTCGGTATCAGGCTTATAGTCAATTTCAAGGCCTATCTTGGTGCTGCATTTGCCATTACAGCCCTGGTTTGTACAGCAGCTGTGGGATACATAGTTTACGAAGGTGTCAGTGTTGCGGGTGAGTTCCGCACTTTATCCACCAAAAGTGAAAATATTCCTGTTGTCATGCCCTCGGGAAAAACACTACATATTGTTGCCAGTGGCAAAATGGATCCTGCTTTTGTGTTTGATAATCGTAGTGTTGACAACTACTATTTGTATCGCGATGCGGAAGGGGATAGAGTTTCGGTTTGCGGAACGCCCAGGATAAGGGTTGAGTATGGCGACTCTCTTTCATGTGCTGTGATATCCAGCGCGCGCGGCAACAAAATGCAGGATGCAATAATCCATCGACAGCAGATCAGATATAATATTTTTCAAGCCGACTCGGTACTATATTGCGATAAATTGTTTTATATTGGCGCGCAGATGCCTTTCAGGGTGCAGGATGTGGATGTGGTTCTTACCTTGCCCGCAAGCATGAAGGTTGATGTTGACGAGGATATGACTCACTTGGTTGATTATTAATATTGTTGATTATGAGAATTACGGTTATCTGTTTGATGTTTTTTGTGGCTACAACCTTGGGTGTGGCACAGTCAAAGCAATATGAGAATCTTGAGGCTGCCATGCAAAAGAGTTTTGGTGCTGCTACAATGACAATTAATAAAGAGATGCTTTCGATGATTGATTTCCAGTTGGATGATGAGGATACCCAAAAGCTAATTGGCGACATCAAAGATGCTAAAGCAATAGTGGTTGCACCTGTTAAGGGCGGAGGCCTTAATTTCATGAACGAGGCATCGGGCTGTTTAGAGAAGGGGAAATATACCGAAATTAAGGAGGATGAGAATGGCCGGCCACTTAATAATAGTATTATCCGGGTGTTTGTGATGCGTAGTGGTCTGAAAATCAAAGAGTGTCATCTTGTGATGAGTGGTGCCCTAATCTCTTTTTTCGGTGATTTCCATATCCAGGATTTGATGAAGTTGAAGGATAAAGCAGGTAAACTGACCCGGTAGTTTTTTCCGGATAGATTAAAAAATAGTTTCCCGTAGCTTTTGCTTCGATGCCTTAAACACTCCGGGTATCGGTGCAATAACTACGGGAAACCGCATATATATTTACCTGCTTATTTTATGTTGCGGACCCTTTTCTCCCAGTTCCATGCCGACAGGAGCGTTTCGTCGAGTGTCTTTTCGGCCTTCCAGCCCAATTCGTTGTTAGCCAGGGTTGTATCGGCCCATATTTTCTCAATGTCGCCTGCTCTGCGATCCACAAGTTTATAGTTGAGGTTTACGCCTGTAACTTTGATAAACGATTTCACCAGCTCCATCACTGAATATCCGTTCCCGGTACCTACGTTGAAAAATTCGTAGTTATTTTTCTGTTTTTTATTTATTAACCGGTTAATTGCCACCACGTGTGCTTTCGACAGATCCACCACATTGATGTAGTCGCGGATGGCAGTTCCGTCAGGCGTGTTGTAGTCGCTTCCAAAGATGCTTAGCTGTTGGCGTAATCCGGCAGCAGTTTGGGTGATGTAAGGCACCAGGTTGTTTGGTACGCCCACTGGAAGTTCGCCAATGAGTGCTGAAGGGTGTGCACCAATGGGGTTGAAGTAACGCAGCGCAATACCATTCATGTCGTTGTTTGCAAAGCAGAAGTCGCGGATTATATCCTCACATATTGCTTTTGTGTTTCCGTAAGGCGATTCTGCCGGCAGGCGTGGAGTCTGCTCTGTTACAGGCAGTTTATCGGGCTGTCCATATACTGTACACGATGACGAGAATACCAGATTGGGAACATTGTATGTTTTCATTCCTTCGAGTATATTCATCAGCGAGTTTACATTGTTGCGGTAGTACTCAAGTGGTTTCTGTACCGATTCTCCCACAGCTTTAAATGCCGCAAAGTGAATTATCGCTTCAATGGTTTGATGGTTCTTAAAAAATTCCATCGTCTTTTCGCGATCGGCCAAATCAAAAACATGGAGTTCCGGCTTTATACCTGTTATTTGTTCGATGTTGTCGGCCACTTTTGCTTCCGAGTTGGAAAGGTCGTCGATAATAACCACCTCATATCCTGCATTCTGTAGCTCTACAACCGTGTGTGAGCCAATGTAGCCGGTTCCGCCGGTTACCAATATTTGTCTTTTCATTGTCCAAAATATTTTGAAATATTACTAACTATCTGACACCTATTTATGAAGCCATAAAATATGACCAATTATTCACATTTCAAAATTAGCAATACCAAATCAGAATTATAGAATGATTGTGTTAATTATTAAGCAAAAGTGTAAACATTATCTGTTTTGAGATTGTTGAAGTGTTAAAGAAAAATACTCTATCAAGAAAATTTTTTTTTGACGCTCGTTTTTTTCAAGTTCATTGATTCAAATAGTGTTGGAAAACAGATAGATAGTGTTTTTTGGTTATTATTAATTTGAAAAAAATTAATTATTTTTAATTTTTTTTCTATTAAGTAATACATAACCCTTGCTTTTAATTTTATAATTTTTTAGATTTGCGATTAAATATTTTCATTTATTCACATTTAGGGTTGTGAATAAGATACCGTTGATAGAATGAATTTTGTTTTTGCATTATTAAAAATTAATTAAAGACTTATGAAAAAACAATTAGTCTTGTTTTATCTTCTGTTTCTCTCCGTTACTGCCTTTGCGCAGAAACAGACAGTTACGGGTACGGTGACCGATGTCACCAAGGAGCCTCTTATAGGCGCCACAATTATCGAGGTGGGTAATCCCACAAATGGAATCGTTGCCGATATAAACGGCCATTTCTCCCTCACAATCAATCATGGAGGATCAATAGAGGTCTCTTTTATAGGACTGGTTACCCAGCGACTTGTTGGTACTACTGCTCCTATGACCATCATACTTAAGGAAGATGCAGCCATGCTCGACATCGATTCAGAGCCAAAATTTAGTCATTGGAAATTAAGTCTTTACAAAGTGCTGAATTAAAAACTTTTCCGGCTA
>JBDHYT010000368.1:0-3387 GCA_039811485.1 Marinilabiliaceae bacterium
AACATTCCAAACTCTGGAGGTGATAAAAGCCATGGCCGAAACGGGTAATCCCAACTCAGTGTCCGATGCCGGAGTGGGTGCGCTATGTGCACGCAGTGCCGTGATGGGTGCCTACCTTAACGTGAAGATAAATGCCTCCGGACTCGACGACAGAGATTTTGCCGACACTGTTTTGGCACAAGGCCTTAAAATTCAGGAAGAGACCATCGCCATGGAACACGAAATACTTTCTATCGTGAATCAAAAGATTGGATAACAGAGAGTGAATAATCAGACATATCTGAAACTTTAAATAAGACAAAAAGGCTGTCCAATAAGTTCAATAATTACACAACAACAAAGAAATCAGTGTTTACATTACTTATTGGGCAGCCTCTGTCGTTAGTTATTGACACTACCGGAACGACAAGCCAACGCCCACAGTTAATGATTGATAGTCGGAAAATGTATAATCGGCATGAAGGGTAAGAAACATCAATTTCAACCTAAGGCCGACGTTATAATCCAATCCTTCGTGGTTGTAATTAAGCGATAACGGATTGGTAATAATGGTTGATACCGTAGAACCACCACTGAAATCATAAACCGTAAAATCACCCTTCAAATCAAAAGACGATTTAACGCGTCCATAACCTACGCCTCCATAAAGTGCAACCACCGGAAACTCAGTGCCTACCAGCAACCTACCAGTGATGGCGTCACTATTGATATTAAGATGGTTAACAGCAGTGTTTGATTCGAAGCGCTCCAAAGCAATTTCAGTGTTCAGGTTGGTATATCCACCCATGACAGACAAGCGTAGGAAAGGGATACTGCTAAGCACCAAAAAATCGTCCCACAACGAATGCTTAAGTCCCACACCCCAAATAGAGGCTTTTCCATACTTATCGAACTCCAACTTAGGGGTAAAACGAACCATCACCTCGGTATTTAAAGGAATACCCACTGCAACTTGCAGCGAAGGAAGTATCATCCTGTTAAATTCGGCACCATTTGGAAGTATGGGAGCATTAATACCACTACCAATCGACGACTTCATCAATAGATTTGGCATAAGATGGTCGGGTTGGGTTTTACCGGCAACTGTTGGTGCCATATTGGTAGGTGCCGCAGGATCAAGAGTAAAATCGGCCAGCTCCGAAGCCAACTTCTCCAAATCGTAAAATCCGTCACCGGTAGGTGCAACAGTGTATGACGATACTAACGTTATGTCGAAACCACCAACCTTATGAATACCTGCATTGTTATACCAACCATTATTTAGATTGATGCCCAGCATATTACCAAACGGACGTAAATACTCTTTAGTGAGCAGCTCGCCATCATGCAGCCCGTAACGAAGAAAAAGCGATGATGCCTTTTGTGAATGGACAACAGCAAAACAGAAAAACATCAACACGATAAAAACACTTCTCATTTTCAGAATTTTTTTATTACAAAACCATCCAATCAACGACCAATAATATTACGGGCCTGAACAACAGCAATTCTGTCGTTATCCTTATACGCAACAACAAAACCACTCATTTTTTCATCACTTATAAACCGATTGGCGTCATTAAGACTATAAAATTTGCCCACCGAATATCTGTAATACTGGTCGAAACGTTTCATCTCTACAAACTCCTTCCCAGCATACCATCGTTTAAGTTCAGCCAACGACGCCTCGCTGGTAAGAGTCTTAAACTGAACAACATAATAGATATTGTAAATATTGGGCTTTACAACATCGTCTTTCAGTCCAGCCTTAGAACCCACATTAATTCCGCCCCCGAACACCATGGTATGGCCGATATTGTCATACTCACGCTCTATGGCTTTTACAGGCTGCTCTTCAGTGTGCTTTTTCGGTTCACTCTTACGTGGTGCTGCGACATTATCTGTTAATGCCATCATACTGCCCAATTGCAATAGTGTTTCTACCGAGCTTTTTTGCAGTTCGCGGGCTCTAAGAGCCAAATCAACAGCTGCACTCTCACTAAAGGTCCGCCTGGATTTACGGTATAAGCGGCCGGCCTCTTTCATCTTCTGTCCACCTGCCACTATGGCTTTGTTAACATCATCATAACTGCCGGAGTTTTGTTTTTGATACCTTTGATAAGACTCAGCCAGTATGGCAAACATATTGTCGTAGCCTTTGGTGTAAATTGCACCCGCACTAATAGTACGCTGGTATATCTCATTCTGAACGGCAACACGCTCGGGCAAACTGCCTTTTTCTACTCTACTAAGCGAATCTAATACAGTTTTCAAATACTCTACAACCTCATAAGCCTTATCACCTCGGGCAACCTGTTTTTGAGCCTTTGATAATTCTCTATTGTATCTTTCAGAAATACCATTAGGATTATCCTGAGCAATAAGTACCGGAAAAAGAGATACCAACACAAACGTAATAATTGAAACTTTTCCCATAACTATCAGATTTTAATGAATAAACTCTGACAAACCTTCCTCGCCTATTTTCAGAAATAATTATTAGTAAATATAAGGCATACTGAATGTAAGGTCAAGAGGAAACATATTTTTAACCATTCTGTTTAAAATAATCATACAACAAAAAGGGAGCAACCACTTTTCATAAGCAATAACTCCCATTTTCAAATGCGATTCAAACAAAAAGATACTCTCAGGACAATTCCTGGCGGAGGAAGGCTGCGGTATAGCTCTCCGGATGTTTTGCAACCTCTTCGGGAGTGCCTGTGACCCACACCTCACCTCCATTCTTACCACCATCGCGACCCATGTCGATAATGTAGTCGGCGGTTTTTATTACATCAAGATTGTGCTCAATCACAAGCACAGTATTCCCCTTGTCAACCAGACGGTTAAGCACATCCAGCAACACTCTGATATCCTCAAAGTGAAGGCCTGTGGTTGGTTCATCAAGAATGTAGATTGTTTTTCCGGTATCCTTTTTCGACAGCTCGGCGGCCAGCTTAACCCGCTGACTCTCTCCACCCGACAGAGTGGTAGATGACTGACCAAGAGTGATATAACCCAACCCCACCTCCTTAAGCGTTCTCAGACGCCGGGCAATATGAGGCACGCTTTCGAAAAATTCGGTTGCCTGATTGATAGTCATATCAAGCACATCGCCAATAGACTTACCTTTATACCTAACTTCAAGTGTCTCACGGTTATAACGTTTGCCATAACAATCGGGACACTCAACCATTACATCGGGAAGAAAACTCATCTCAATAACCTGATGGCCACCACCTTTACAGGTTTCACAACGTCCCCCCGCCACATTAAAGGAGAAACGCCCAGGCTTATAATCACGTATTTTTGACTCGGGCAGTTCGGCAAATATTTTTCTGATGTCGTCGAACAGTTTGGTGTAGGTAGCCGGATTTGAGCGTGGCGTACGTCCCAATGGTGACT
>JBDHYT010000369.1:0-3366 GCA_039811485.1 Marinilabiliaceae bacterium
CTCGGCACTCAGCTTACAGCCCATCTCCTGCATCTTGTTGATATTGAGCTTCTGTATTAACGGCAGAAGCCACATTCCTTCATCTGCCCGCACGCCTTGTGCAAATGCAAGACAGAATGAAAGCATTAACAGCATTAATTTTTTCATCTTGTTGATTTTAAATTTAGTTATCGTTAATTATTTCTTTGGTTGTAAATATAACTTTTTGAGTTTATATTTTTTGTGACAATTATCTGTAATGTTGTTTATTTTCAGGTTTAGCCTCACCTTTTGTTATTTTTTGCTCTTTTTTGATGATGGATATAAAAAAAGGCCTACTCCAAAGAGCAGCCTTTCTTTATTATTTTCGATAATGTCTTCTATCAACTCAATGCTTCACACATTGAATCTGAAGTGCATTATGTCGCCATCCTGAACAATATACTCTTTTCCTTCCACATTGAGCTTGCCGGCCTCTTTGCAAGCCTGCTCCGAGCCAAGGGTTACAAAGTCGTTGTATTTAATCACCTCGGCACGGATAAATCCGCGTTCAAAGTCGGAGTGGATAACTCCGGCAGCCTGTGGAGCTGTATAACCCTCGTGGAATGTCCATGCGCGCACCTCTTTTTCGCCCACTGTGAAATATGTTTTAAGGTTGAGCAGGTGGTAGGCCGAACGGATAAGTTTTACCACACCCGACTCGTTAAGGCCCAGGTCGTTGAGGAACTCCTGACGCTCTTCGTAGGTCTCAAGTTCGGCTATGTCGGCCTCTGTCTGTGCAGCAATCACTAATACATCGGCATCTTCGTTTTTCACTGCTTCGCGCACTGCCTCCACATATTTATTTCCGTTCACCACCGATGCCTCGTCAACATTGCAAACGTACATCACCGGTTTTGCGGTGAGAAGGAACAGGTCGTGAGTGAGCTTCTTCTCGTAGTCGGTAAGCTCGACCACGCGTGCACTCTGGCCGCTTTCAAGAGTCTCCTTATAACGGTACAGAATCTCAACCAATTTTTTTGCATCGGCATCTTTACCTGCTTTTGCCTGCTTCTCGGTGCGAGCTATCCGGCTCTCTACGGTCTCAAGGTCTTTTATCTGAAGTTCAATGTCAATCACTTCTTTGTCGCGTACCGGGTTTACGCTTCCATCCACATGTGTGATGTTGTCGTTGTCGAAGCAGCGCAACACATGAATTATTGCATCGGTCTCGCGTATGTTGGCCAGGAACTTGTTGCCTAACCCTTCGCCTTTACTTGCACCTTTCACCAATCCGGCAATATCCACAATCTCTACGGTGGTTGGCACTACTCTTTGTGGGTTGGCAAGTCGCTCAAGTACAACAAGTCGTTCGTCGGGAACTGTGATAACACCCACGTTGGGTTCGATGGTACAAAAAGGAAAGTTGGCCGACTGGGCTCTCGCATTCGACAAACAATTAAATAGAGTTGATTTTCCAACGTTGGGCAAACCAACAATTCCGCACTGTAATCCCATTTTTATTTATCTTTAAAAAACGCACAAAAGTAATTCATTTTTTAAAGATTATAAAATCTATTTTGGGCAAAGGGCTTTTACGGTCTCTCTTCCTGAATATATGCAAATCCCATCACCAATATGTCGTCTATCTGCTCATATTTGGTTCCTATCCACTCTTCAAACTTCTGGTGGATAATGTTTTTCTGATCCTGCGATGGCAGTTTGTGTATATTAAGCAGCAGATGCCGGAATCGGCGGTATTTGAATTTCTTGCCTTCGGGACCTCCAAACTGGTCGGCATATCCATCGCTGAAGAGATAGATGTAGTCTTTATTTTGAAGTTGAATCTCCTGCTTTTCAAATGTATATGACTCTCCAGAGGCAACCGAGCCTATTGGTCTGCGGTCGCCCTTGTAGGTGAACATCTCGTTGTCGCGTATCAGATATATCGACGACATACCTCCCGAATAGGTCATCATTCCCGTAGTTCTGTCGATTACGCAAATGGCTATATCCATGCCGTCGTTGATATGGAAACCGTCGTTATCCTTTGATCCGTTTCCGGCAAAGGTGGCGTGAATGCCCTTGTTGAGAATCGACAGTATTGTGTCGGGTTCGTACACCATCTGTTGCTCCACAGCATTCTTAATCAGGTCTAAGCCTATTATCGACATAAAAGCACCCGGCACGCCGTGTCCGGTACAGTCGGCCGCCACAATAATCTGTTTTTCACTGTTCTCGAACGACCAGTAAAAGTCGCCACTTACAATGTCTTTAGGTCTGAAATATACGAATGACTCCTGAAAGAGTAGCCTCACCAGGTCTTCGGATGGTATAAGTGCCTCCTGTATGCGTTTGGCGTAGCTGATACTGTCCTTGAGGCTTTGGTGAACCTTGGCCAGTTTGTCGCGTTGCTCCTCAAGCATACCTTTTGCCTGGTTTTTTATCTCTAAGGTCTGATACTCCTTTTTTATTTTAAACAGGCGGTAGTTTCCTATCATGTGAAGCAGAAACAGCACTATCACAAAATAGAAAGCATAAGCATATTTGGTCTGCCACAGCGGAGGCACAATCTTTATTTTGAGTTGGAGTGGTGTGTCGTTCCAAACCTGGTCGCTGTTAGAGCCAAGTATATTTAGCACATACTCGCCCGGCGGCAGGTTGAAGAGCGTAAGCTTGCTGCTGTTGGAAGGCGCACTCCATTTTTTGTCGTAACCGTCGATAAATACCTTGTAGAAGCACCTTTCCGGGAAGGTGAAGTCTAACGATGAAAACTCAATGTTTATCACCTGACTTTTTTTGTAGCGCAAATCTATCTGTCCATCTTCTATCCGCAGAGTCCTTTTTGTGCCGTTGCGTTGTTCGGCCCAGATGCTGCTAAAAACAAGGTCCGGCTTTTTTGTGTTGAAAGCAATGGCTGCCGGATCGATATAATCAATGCCGTTGATTCCTGCAAAATATATCCTGTCATCATATTCACCCATCGAACCACGGTAGAAATTTGAGTTGCGGATACCGTCGCGACTGTGGAAATTGAATATTTCGTTGGATGGATTAATCATCGATACACCATTGTTGGTGCCCAGCCAAATCTGTTTTTTACGGTCTATCACAATGTTGTTGACCACATCGTTGGTCAGCAGTATGTTGTTGGGGAATATGGTGAACGAGTTGTTGTTCTTCGAGAATATGGTCAGTCCCGACCGTGTTCCAATCATTATCTCCTGATCCGAAATCTGGCAGAACGAAAGCACGTGGTCATTTGAGAGCATCTTCTGTTTTCCCGATATGTTGCGAGCCGTTACGAAATCCTTTTCGCCCGGAATCAGATATCGTACTCCTTCGTTGGTGCCTACCCATATCCACCCCTGCCTGTCCTCATACACCACGTTTACCCAGTCGTTGCAA
>JBDHYT010000370.1:0-3357 GCA_039811485.1 Marinilabiliaceae bacterium
CGGGTAACTTTCAGCAAACCTGTCCATTCCGTGAACTCCTGGAATATCCGAAACATCTGGTTTTGAATCACCAGTTCCTCCACCTGCGAAGGATCGGACTGACGCGGTATCTGAAGCAGCATTCCCCTGTAATACTTATTCAGGTCGAATACTTTAAGAGCACCTGTCGATGGCACCAGCGGACCGTAAAACATCCCGACATGGTTGTTCATCTTGTATATTGTGGTGTACATCTGACCACGCTGACGCAACAGTCTCGACTTATCCGTCTGGCCCGACTTCTCAAAAATGGCAATAGCTTTTTCGGTCTCAATCTCCTCACGTTCAAAAGGATAATCTCTTTCGATGATTGATTCCATATAAGCACCCATCTTAAATATAGCCTCAATGGTCAGTCTCTCCTCGGCACCGGGGAGCTCGCAATAGATACCCTTCGACACAGAATGGGAAACTTTGAGTCTGCAATCGGGGAAAAACTCATCCACAGTCTTATAGAGAAGAAATATAAGACTCCTGACATACATTCTTACTCCTTCGGGGTGATTGATATCGATAAACTGTATTGTCTTGGGCTGAAACACCTGATATCCAAGTCCTATTGTCTTATTATTGACTAAAGCACCAAGAATATCGTTCTTTAGTGTGATATTAAACCGATTTTTAATCTCAGCCAACGACATCCCCGGTTCAATTTCATACACACTGTTGGTGTTGACGCAACGAATGGCAATTGAAGATTTATGCATAACTCACTTTTTTTATAAATATAGGATTTTTCCGTTCAAAATATACGATATATCAATCCGAATTGTTACAAAAAGCTATTGTGCCATACATCATCAATCCTCTGGTAGCATTTATCTCTGCCGGAATCTTATATTATGAATTCACATATTCGGTATATCTCTGGTCGGAATTAAAAATATGATTTCTTATCCAGTCCTTTAAAAAATTGGTTATCTCTAAGGATATCACCATCTTTCCTTCTCTTAATTTTTTTTCCACCTCGCTTACTTTATCTACAAAATCGCGATGTTCTTTTTTATGCTGTTCAAGGAATGGGTAATTATGTTGTGCCATAAGATGCTCCTCGTCGGTGAAGTGATAAATAGTATAATCTTTCATTCCTGCGATGAGTTCCATTATTAGCTCTTTTTGCGATTGTGAACCTATTTTTTCGTAGAATTCGTTAATCATTCCGAACAGCTTCTGATGCTGCTCGTCCATTTTGTCAACCTTTACACTATAAGTTTGATCCCAGGTTAGTAAAGTCATAGAAAAAATTCTTTGTTAATGGATTTTATATACAAAAACAATCTTTTCATTTTTGGGATGGTTGTACAAATGTAGCCTAATTTGCAACATTTTTTACTACACAAACTACATTTTTTCGTTGTGCCGGCTTGCTGCCGTTTATGCTTTCAAACCTGAAGTTTTCAGATAATGTATTAAAATTAGCCTCCATAGCATATACCACATCCCCATTTCGCTCCTCTGTCCTGAAAAAGTTTGCCATCTGCTGCAGTTGTTGCATCTGCGAGGTTAGTTCGTGGGCAGCGGCAGCAAGCTCTACGGCTGCCGAACCGTTTTGCTGGGTTTTGCTGTTTATGGCCTTCACTGCCAAATCTATATTGGTTGCACCAACCGAATGCTCCCCGGTGGCGCGTGCTATACCTCTAACCATCTCAAGATTTCTGTTTATATTGGGTATCAACTCCCTGATACTGCTTTCGGTCTCCGCCGACGAAAACGACAACTGCCTTACAAGCCCTTCAATGTCAAGGGAGGCTTTAGCCGATTGCTCCGAAAGAGCCCTCACCTCCGATGCCACAACAGCAAAGCCACGTCCATACTCTCCTGCACGGGCTGCCTCGACAGCAGCATTGAGCGACAATATTTTGGTTTGTGCCGAAATATGACTTATTATATCGATTTTCAGAACAATTGCACCAATAAACTCATTGAGTTTCTCATTGTCCATCAACAACTTATCCATATTTTTGCGTGTTGCCTCGGCATTTTGCTCAGCATCTTCGGAGCGGCTCGACACAAGAGCCAATCCGGAACTCATCTGGGCAAGGGTGGCTGTAATCTCCTCAACAGCCGATGCCTGATCTTCGGCACTATTAGAGAGGGCTTCCGAAGTACCACTGATTTGTACCGTAGCAGTGGCAGTAGTATTAACCCCGTTGGTAATGGCAATAACAATATCCGAAAGCCGCTCCGACATACTACGCAATGAGTTAGCCAGCATTCCGGTCTCATCATTCTGACTGACAGTCAATTCACTCGTCAAGTCACCCGATGCAACAGCTGCCGCAAAGGCCACTCCCTTGTCGAGCGGCTCAACGATGGTACGTGCCACATAACCAATCACAAAAAGAATAAAGGCCATGGTAAAAATGCCAACCAATACAATTATAGTGGTGAGCATATAGGGCATCTTCATCATATCGGAGGTATAAAACCAGGCAACGATAAAGCTTTCCGACGATGATGAATAGGTATAATAGAGGGTTATCTCCTGTGAGGCCACATCGAAACTAATAACTTCGATATTGGAAACCTTTTTTAAACCAAGACCATCAACCACCTGATTTAATGGTGCTTTACCCAAAGTCTCACCAGGTGAACAGACTATATTACCATTAGCATCCAACAAAAAAGGAAAACCATTTTGATAATATTTATTCTTTTGAAAAAAACCTGATGCCGACAGATATTTATTATCACCATATTCACCCCTACCCTTCTCTACCTCAATAGACTTCTCTGTAAGATATCTCAGATTATTCACCTGCTGCACCATATAATCGTGCGATTGACTCTTAGTACTAATCCAGGCTGTGAGAATAACATAACTGCCAAGGCAGCTAAAGAGCAGAAATATTACGCCTCCCATGATGATAAAGAGACGCGTTTTTATTTTAATATTTTTGAAATTCATGATTCGGGTTTATCTGTTGTTGATGCCAAATATAACAATAATTTAATTATAAAAAATAAGATTTTACACCACCTTAAAACAAACAGATTCCGTCGCTATCTCATCCACCCATAAAAAAAGACTGCACCCCAAAAATGGGATGCAGCCAAAAAAATTGATTAAATAGTTCAGTTTTCAGGCAATCTTTGCCAGGTTGTTGGGTTGCTCACGCTCTTTTCTGTGCGCACTCTTAAACTCAACCTTTCTGTTTTTGCTTTTTGTTGTAAAAAAGTGGGTTATATCATTAAGCTGCTCGGCCTGAACAGCCATCTCCTGGGCACCCGAAGCAAGCTCCTCTGAGTCGGCACTGTTTTGCTGGGTCAGCATACTGATTTGCTGTATTGCATTATTGATATACAGCGTTCCATTAG
>JBDHYT010000371.1:0-3343 GCA_039811485.1 Marinilabiliaceae bacterium
AAGTTTCGGCAACAAACTGAAGTTCAGGAAACTGCTCTTTCACTTCTGCGATAACCCAACGCCAGAACTCCACCGGAACCATCTCGGCCATATCCACCCGGAAACCATCCAACTTTTTAGCCGACCAAAACAGAAGTATATCCCTCATTTTGAGCCAAGTAGATGGAATAGGATTGAAGTGGCGGAAACCATTGGAGTAATCGATGCCGTAATTAAGTTTTACGGTTTCATACCAGTCATTTATTGATGGCGATGCCGAGAACACATCATTACCAGAAGCACGGGCAGGAAATTCATAATAACCATCACTGGAGCAATCTACAGGTGAAACAAACTTTTCGCTGGGAATGTAATAGAAATTATTATTGCTATCAAACCTTACATTAACATCATCATCCTCACCAAAATCACGCACTCCGGCCGGCTTTGAATCCGAATTATAATCGCGCGCCACATGATTTGGCACAAAATCTATGATACACTTCAATCCTGCATGGTGGGTGCGCTCCACAAGTTGCTCAAATTCAGCCATTCGCTCTTTAATATCATTGGCAAAATCGGCACACACATCATAATAATCGCGCACTGCGTATGGGCTTCCGGCAATGCCCTTCACTATACAGGCTTTACTGCCTTCGATACCTGCTTCAGGATAAGCCGTTACCGACGAATGCTCTAAAATACCGGTGTACCACACGTGGGTATAACCCTCATCCTTCAGTTTTGAGAGAAAATCAGAATTGATATCATTAAATTTACCACACCCGTTTTGAGCTATCGTTCCATTATGAATTCTATTGCTGTTAGTATTGCCAAACAAACGCGGCAAGAGCTGATATATTATGGTTTTAGACATGACTGATTTTTTTTATAAACAGTTGTTAAAGTAATAAACTAATTGGAATTACCAAAATAAAACAAAATTACCATAAAGGCCACAAAACCGGCAAAACAAAGCAATTAACCCATATCAAATATAAAACACTAAAAATCAGCACAATAATACAAAAACCTTAATCACATCAAGACATTTTGTCATAACAATCTCATCTTTAAATGACATTTTGTCTACACAGCAAAATATGTATGTTTTTAATAATCAAGCACATAGCAGCTCAATCAAATTTATGGCACTTTAGTTGTAATATATCAATCAGAAAAAACATATAAAATGTATAACCTTAAAATTTAATAGCTATGACACTAATTAGAAGAGAGAGCAATGCTCCAACCTGGTCAAATTTTTTCAATGATATTATCAATCGCGATTGGTACGATTGGAGTCATCAGAATTACTCACCCACCAACACAACTATTCCGTCGGTGAACATTAAGGAGGACACCAATGGTTTTGAGGTTGAGGTGGCAGTTCCTGGTTTCAAAAAAGAGGATTTCAAAATTGAACTAAACAACTCGTTGCTCACCATCAAATCGGAAAAGAAAGAAGAGAAAGAGTGCAAGAACGATGAGTGCTACACCCGGCGCGAGTTCAGTTATCAGTCGTTCAGCAGATCGTTCACACTTCCTGTAACTGTAGAGAGTGACAAGATAAATGCCCAGTATGACAACGGGATACTAAAGGTAATACTACCCAAACGCGACGAGCACAAACCTCGTCCCAGCAGGCAAATAGATATCCAATAAATTAAAAAAAGACCGGCTTTGACCGGTCTTTTTTTAATTTAAATACGCTTCAACAATTACTTACCAAGACGGGCTTTAATCTCTTCCATCATCTTTTTGGCATTTGCATTTTGAGCATCAATGGCCAGAACCTTATCAACAAAAACTCTTGCTTCGGCAAACTTCTCATTGGCTTTAGCAGTAATACCCTCATACTCCTCAGGTTTGGCAGTAGCAGCAGAAGCAAGTATCTTACCGGCTTCATTGTATGGTTCAAGTCCTTGTTTCAGGTAATAGGTTGCAAGGCTTTTTTTAATTAATTCAACAGGTTTTCCTGTTTTATACTTTTCGATACCTTCCTGAAGAGTAGATTCCATTTCAGCATCTTTACCTTCGGCCTTATATATATCAGCAACAAAGAATGTACAGAAATCGCCCTTATAATTAAGCCCTTCGGCCATCTTATAGTACTTTACGGCAGCTTCATTGTTCTTAATCTTACGGGCACAGTCGGCGGCATTATAAACAGTGGCAACATCCACCGAATCGCCCCAAAGTTTAATTGCCTCTTCGTAAGAAGCAAGTGCACTTTTGAAATCCTGACTCCTCACAAACTCATTACCTTCGTTTTTATATTCATCAGCACTCTTCTCCTGTGCATTCATTACAAAAGGCATTGCCATCAAAAGGCAAAATAATTTAACAGTTAACTTCATAATGTAGAATTTATTTGATTTTTACTATTTTTTTCAGCGACATAACTATTTGTCAGCCGTAAAAATAGTAGTTTGTAGGAAAGATGCAAATATTTTTTCACTACTATTTTTTACGTTTATTAACTAATAAGCCCATTTTGAGAGAGTTAAGGTCATTGTTAATTTTAACACTTTTTTTCTCACGTTCCAGAAAAAGGGCTAATTTTTTCGGAATATCGACTTTTTGATTCAAAATTTCACCAACCGACTCATTGAACTTAGCAGGATGGGCTGTTGCAAGAAAGAGTCCGGTCTCTTCAACCGAAAGTTTCGATTCGAGTGCACCATAGCCTGTAGCTCCATGC
Organism: Marinilabiliaceae bacterium; assembly: GCA_039811485.1. Lineage (GTDB taxonomy): Bacteria > Bacteroidota > Bacteroidia > Bacteroidales > Marinilabiliaceae > JAGPIS01. The sequence continues at coordinate 2,684 of JBDHYT010000371.1, forward strand.
GGGTCGAGCAGATAACCATGCTTGTTGTAGGTATTTCTGATAATTTCTGCTATCTCTCCGTCGGAAAAACCAACACCCTCAATAAGTTTTACCACATCATCCCATTTGTCATTAAAAATATCGACAATACGCTCAAAATTGCTTGGATTGCCCACATCCATGGCATTGGCTATGGTAGCAACCGAAGGATGAGGCTCATACCTGCCATCCGACAAGAAATTACAGAACACCCTGTTATCGTTGTTTGCGGCAATAAATCTCTTCACAGGCAAACCCATCTTCCATGCAATAAGTCCGGCAGTGAGGTTACCAAGATTTCCGCTCGGCACAGCCACCACGAGATTTCGCCATTGTGATTCAAGTATTTGCGAAAGAGCATAAAAATAATAGACCGATTGGGGCAGAAATCTTGCCAGATTAATGGAGTTGGCCGAGGTGAGTACCATCTTGTCATTCAACTCTTTGTCATCGAATGCCTCTTTAACCATTCGCTGGCAATCGTCGAATGTTCCATCAACCTCGTAGGCTGTAATATTTTCGCCCAGCGATGCAAACTGCAACTCCTGAAGCGGGCTTATCAATCCCGAAGGATAGAGGATATGGACATTAACACCCGGAACCTTATAAAATCCCTGAGCCACAGCACTGCCCGTATCGCCC
>JBDHYT010000372.1:0-3327 GCA_039811485.1 Marinilabiliaceae bacterium
ACACTCTTAGAAAACACGAGTGTAAAACGAAGCATTGAGCATTCCCGGAGCAGCCTGGTTAACATTGATTGACGGCACAAACGAAGCTTCGCCGGCATCATTGAGTTTTCCGTCGAACACAACAACCTCGTCGGTGGTAAAAGTCCTTACCGGATCGGTAAATACATAATCCTCAAAACCTTTGAATGATGTTGCACCTTTGCTTAAGGTAACTGTAACATTGGCTTTAAGGTTACGGGCAATGGCACCGTGAAGCCATTTTGCGGTTAGTTTACCGTTCACCTGCCTGTCGAAACGCAGCATATTGCCCGGAAAATCAAGAGTCAGTTTTAATCGGTTGGGCTTGATGGTTTCGACACGAAGCTGCTTTTCGAACCTGGCACCTCCCACATTGATACGTGCCGTATAACTTCCTGTTACTGCATCAGGGTCAGTAGCCGTGCGGAAAACAACCATATTGGTTTTACCCATCGGCTGCACAAGCTTTTGTTCGGTACGTCCCTGCGGATTAATCAGTTCGAAGCCCACCGGATGGTTCTCGGGAATGGCCTCGCCACGATTTTCGAGAATAAACGATACAAAAATAGAGTCACCCGGACGCCACACACCACGTTCGCCATAGATAAAGCCTTTCATACCCTGCTGCATTGTCTGACCTGAAACATCGAAACGGCTGAGCGACAACGATGAGCCATCGTCGATACGCAGATAACCCCGTTCTTTATCTTTACGCGCTATAAGCAGATAAGGAACACCCTTAACGTCAATTACTGCCATTCCGTCGGAGCCGCTCTTAGCTGTTCCAAGCACCTGATTCTGATAGCTAACCGCCTCTACCTCAACACCTCCAACAGGATGAGTTGTGGTAATACTCGAAACCGCCACAACCAATTTATTATCGTTACCCTTCTTGACAATCATACCAAGATCAGAAGCCAAAAGGTTGACACCGGTTTCCCTATCGTAATAATATGTGTTGTGACAAGGATTATCCCGCTGATACCAATCATAATCGTCGCCATAGTAATCCCAATAACTATAATAACTATTGGGAGAATCCCAACCAGCCTGTTCGCGTCTCAGGTCGGCATCATCGTCCACAGGTTCGGCTATGGCACCTTCCGAAGGGTCGTCCATACACGGATAGAAGGCATTCCTTTTTTTGAACTTAAATGACACACGGTAAATCGCACCCGGGTCGGGCGACATAAGTGAGGATAGATCGAGCGAGAAGACATTCCACTTGGTAAGATCGAGCGACAGATCCTCATCCAACCGGATGGTTTTCTTTGCAACAAGCCGTCCGGCGCGCTTCAAATCGTAGTAGCCCTCACCCGACATATTGTTAGTTTGAAGGAAAAAAGGAATATTGTTTTCAAAAATCTTGATAATCCTCACTTCAACCGATTTGAGACTTACCGCCTTAAATGGAAGCACCATTCCGGTTGATGCAGGCATTATTGTACCTTCGCTCAAAAGTTTTATCTGAGGTTTGAGATTCTCAAACGAGATGTCGAACCGGCTGTCGGTGGCAAACGGTTTGCCAAGAATATTGAGAATCCCCTGGTTTATATTAACCGTGTGCATACCGCTGATACGCATCGACGGATAGACCCTCACCCTGTTGCGCGACACGTCGAAGCGCAGCCCTTCGGCACCATCGATGGTTATCAGTCCTGCCAGATTCTGATTCTGCCGCACAGGGTCGCTAAAGGTAACCTGAAGGTATTGATCGGGAAAGAGAACCGACTTCACATCCATAATCTTAAAGTCGGATATTGCCGGAATATCGTAGGAGTATTTGCTCTTTTCGGCCGAGGAGCCAAGGGCATTTTTCATCTTTATCTCGAGGGTACTCGAAGTTTCGCCACGCTTAACTCCTTTTACCGTAAGTATATGGCTCTTATCGGCATCGTTATGCTCCCACTCATTCTCCAGCTTTTTGCCGTTCTGAAGTGCCTCCACCGAAGTCTCCACATCGGTTGAAGATATATAGTCGGCAGTAACCATATTAAAAATATAGTTATTGATGCTCAAATCGTCCGATACATTTTCGATATAACCATCCTCCAACCTAACGCCCTGTTTCATGGTGGCGAATGAGAAATAGAACTCCTTCTCACCGTTAAACAGCCTGCCAAGTTTCAGTGTGACATTATAGTGAGTGTCGGGCTTCATCAATTGCGAAGGCTTAAATACCAGAGTATTACTGTCGAGCCAGACAGCCGAGCCCTCAATTGATGGCGAGATAGTCAGCAGTTTGCCGTCGGCACTGCTCCCTTCGGAGATTCCCTCCACAGGGCGTGAGAATACGATACGGATTGATGACTGCCCTGAAACGACACCCGATGTGAATGCTGAGATTAACGGGTTATAAACAGTTTCGGGCTGCCCGGAGCGATTGCAACTGCTGAGCGCAAGCAAAACCGGCAATGCCACAAGCAAAACCCGGCGGGTTAGACGATTGATCATGATTGGATTTTTATTTATGAAGGTACAAAAAAACTATCAATCAATAAGATTACTCAAAGGAATTAATGTTTTTTCATCAAGATTGAGCTCCGGATGCTTCTGGAGAAAGCGTTTATTAATCATATACAGGGTGCTGTTAAGCTCGTCCTGTTCCAACACATTATCCATGTCGAAATAATTATCATCGGCATCGGTAAAATTCAACTCACAGAACGACAGCTCCCACTCATCGCCATCCTCGTTCATGTTGACAAGCGGAAGGCCGTGTGTGCGGCAAATATATGGCCGGCAGGAATATATCGAGCAGAGATGATTCCGCAACAGTGCACATCCCGATACGTCTTTTGCAGTATTTCCGCCATCTTTAGGAATCAAAACACCTTCCGACTCCATTTTATTTTTAATAAAGTAAAACTCAACAGGAAATACACTGAAAGCCACACAACACAAATCGCAACCCGCACCACACTTCATATACTTCTTGTGTTCGCCCGTAAGTGCCTCAACCTTCCTGTCCACTGCCTCAATAAAAGAGATATACTCTTTAAAATCGTTGTTCATCATATAGTTATAAAATATAAAATGCTTTACCGAATATTAAAAATCCGGTAAAGCATTAAGTTAACCATTATAATTTTCATTTATTTCGATGCCTCTTCCACTGCACGTTTAAATACATTGTCCACCTCCTGAATAATGGGGTAAAACCCTTCATTATCGAGGATATTACGGGCAATATAAGCTTTCACCTCAACATCAATCATCTTTTTGGAAGTCTCAAACTCTTTGGCATTCCACTTGACACCGTCCTGAGTTGCTTTTTTCACAAGCTCGTCAAGTATCGGCTGGCGGTCG
>JBDHYT010000373.1:0-3283 GCA_039811485.1 Marinilabiliaceae bacterium
GCAGGTCTTTTTGCCTCCCTATCGCTCATGGATAAGCTGGCTGTTCAGCCGGAGTTACTCTTTTCAATGCAGGGAGCAAAACAGGATTATGAACCCGACCCTTTTGATGATGAATTTGACAGCGATAAAATAAGCTACAAATTCGATTACATCCTCGTTCCTATTATGCTGAAATATTATCTTACCAAAGGTCTTAATATCGAAGCCGGGCCTCAATTTGGGTATCTTACCAGTGCTAAAGTTGAGGATATCGACATGAAAGATGATCTTAAGAAAATGGATTTTTCGATAAATGTTGGTGCGGGTTACGATTTGGGTTCTTTAGGTTTATCGGCTCGTTACAGCTTTGGAATCAGTAATCTCGATGACGATAAAGACTCGCACAATGACGTTAAAAATGGAGTCTTCTTTGTGTCGCTGTCGTATGCTTTTTAAATGATGGTGCTACTGTCGGGTTAAAGTATAAATAAATCCTGCTGGAACTCCTGGAAAACAGGAGTTTCAACAGGATTTTTTTTGTATATGATTTTATTTTAAACCTGGGAAATCATACGTTTACAGAGACGTTATATCAATCCCGCAACCTTCAGCTTCTGCAAATCCTCGGGTGTGTCAATTGAAATGCTCTCCATATCGGTTTCGAGTGCTGCTATTTTGTAGCCGTTTTCGAGCCAGCGAAGCTGCTCAAGCGATTCGCATTTCTCGAGTGTTCCCTGCTCCAATTGTGTTATCCTGTCGAGTATGTCGGAACGGTAGCCGTAAAGCCCTATGTGGTTGAAGAATGTGTGACGCAGATGCCATTCGTCTTCGGACACACCACGCAGGTATGGTATTGGCGACCGGCTGAAATAGAGAGCTTCGTTGTGTATGCCCACTACCACTTTGGGTTTGTTGGGGTTGAAGAGGTCGGCTGCCGAAGTAACCGGTTTTATCAGTGTTGCAATCTCGGTGTCGGGATTGGTAAGAACATCGGCAAGCTGCTCAATCTGATGCGGGTTGATAAACGGTTCGTCGCCCTGAATGTTGATTACTGCTCTAAATGTACGTCCTTCAGTATTTTGCGCATGGTCGAGAGCCTCTTTGCAGCGGTCGGTGCCACTCTGATGGTGTACCGATGTCATCACCACGCGCCCGCCGAAGGCTGTTACCACATCGGCTATGCGCTGGTCGTCGGTAGCCACATATACTGTGGGAAGCACCTGCGCTGCACGTTCGTACACCCGCTGTATCATTGGTTTTCCGCCAATATCGGCAAGCGGCTTGCCCGGAAACCGGGTGGAGGCAAAGCGGGCCGGGATAAGCCCTATTATCAAATCGTATTTATTCATCTCAAAAAATGTTTGGTAAACCAAAATTATGAAAAAGGGAGATAGTAATCATCCTTTTCTTCTTAATTTTGTAACTTTGTCAGGTTAACATGAAAAAATAGCAGTTTTTATTATGGATATCCAGCTTATCAAACAACGATTCGGAATTATCGGGAACTCGGAGCATCTGAACCGTGCCATTGATGTTGCTGTTCAGGTTGCACCAACCGATTTGTCGGTACTCATCACAGGCGAGAGCGGGACAGGTAAAGAGTCGTTTCCGCAGATAATACACCAGTTTAGTGCGCGAAAACATGGTGCTTATATTGCTGTCAACTGCGGTGCAATACCCGAGGGAACCATCGACTCCGAGCTTTTTGGTCATGAGAAGGGAGCCTTTACGGGTGCGCTATCCGACAGGAAAGGATACTTTGAAGAGGCCGACAAGGGAACCATCTTTCTCGACGAGATTGGCGAATTGCCTCTATCTACTCAGGTTCGTCTGTTGCGGGTACTCGAGGCGGGTGAATTTATTAAGGTTGGCTCGTCGAAGGTGCTTAAAACCAACGTGAGGGTGGTGGCTGCCACCAATGTGAATCTCGAAAAGGCTATTCAGGAAGGTAAGTTCCGCGAAGATCTGTTCTATCGTCTCAACAGTGTACCCATCAGAATACCGCCACTGCGCAACCGTACCGAAGATATATATCTGCTTTTCCGCAAATTTGCCAACGACTTTGCCGAGAAATACCGGATGCCTGCGGTCAAACTTACCGAAGATGCCAAAGAGCTGATGATGCGTTACAGGTGGCCGGGTAACATCAGACAGTTGAAAAATATCACCGAGCAGATATCGGTTATCGAACAAAATCGCGAAATCGACGCAGCAGCACTGCATCCCTATATCCCCTTCAACGAAGGCAGCTCATTGCCGGCCATTATTGCCGGCCAGGGAAGTGTGGATCAGAACACCTTTAACTCCGAAAGAGAGATTTTATATAAAGTCCTTTTTGATATGAAAAAGGATGTGAACGATCTTAAGTCGCTGGTGCTTGGGATGTTACAAAACGATGGTTCCTTTGATGTCAACCACGAGCATGAACAGATAATACGCAATCTTTATCAGACGTCTGATGGTGATTTTGTGCAAAAACCGAAACCTGCGTCATCGCCGCAATATGTAAACCCTACGCCGCCATCGCACCACATCGAGGATATGGAGGAGTTTGTGGAGGAGTCGTATTCGCTGGCCGATAAGGAGAAGGAGATGATACTGAAAGCGTTGGAGAAATATAACGGTAAACGGAAGCTGGCAGCCCAGGAGCTTGGCATATCCGAACGCACACTTTATCGTAAGATTAAAGAGTTTGAAATAGACAATTGATGAAAATGAGAGAGATAAGAGATAGAAAAACCGGATTTGCCGGAGTGCTGGTGGGTGCTGTTGCCATACTGCTGCTCTTTGCCGGATGCTCCATACGCGTTACAATGAGTGGTGCATCGATACCCGACAATCTGAAGACCTTTTCAGTTCAATATATAGTCAATCGTGCTCCGCTGGTTAATCCCACCCTTAGCCAGAATTTTACCGAAGCATTGAAGGACAGGATTATGAATGAGTCGCGCCTGAACCTTTCGCGCGACCTTGGTGATGTTGATTTTTCGGGCGAGATAACCGGTTACGATACCCGGCCTATGGCCATCAAGGCTGATGCAGTATCGGCCGAAACACGCCTTACGGTTACCGTCAAAATAAGATGCCGCAATATGAAAGATCCAAAACGTAACTGGGAATCAACTTTTTCGGCGTATCAGGATTTCCCGTCAGAGAGAAATCTTGCCGAGGTGGAGGATGAACTTACAAAAATAATTATTGAGCAGATTACCGAAAACGTTTTTAATAAAGCATTTGCCGACTGGTGATATATGAATAAGCAGCTGTTTTACAATCTTGTCGATATTCCGCATCTTTTAAATGG
>JBDHYT010000374.1:0-3277 GCA_039811485.1 Marinilabiliaceae bacterium
GTTTTACCGTTTTTCTTTTTTCTGATTTCTATACAGCTCCCCGCACAGGAGGAGATGCGTTCCTTTATTGTTACGCTTCTCGAGGATTATGCCGCAGAGCAGGATGTGGAACTGACCGAGGATGATGGCCTGATTGATGCTTTGATTGAGTTGTTAGACAATCCATTAGATTTGAATGTGGCAACCCGGCAGCAGCTTGAGAGACTCCCTTTTTTGTCCGATTTCCAGATAGAGAATCTGCTTGCCCATATCTATATTAATGGGCCCATTGAGCAGGTTTATGAGCTTTTGGCAGTTGATGGTTTTTCATCCGAAGATGTTACCCGGCTTGTTCCGTTTGTCCGGATTTTAACTATCCCCGGGCCGAAGCAGTGGAAAACGGTTTTAAGGGGTTCCTTTTTGGGACGTGGCAGTGGTTCGCTGCCAATTGCCATTGGCTATAAGGCTGTTAATGACTCCATAGGCCCTCAATATAAAGGCAGTCCGGTAAAGATTTTACAAAAGAGCAACCTGAAATTTGGCGAACATATTGAAGCAGGATGGTTGGTGGAGAGTGATGCCGGTGAACCAATGTTTTCGCATGGGATTAAAGCATTTGATTTTATGTCGGGATATGTGGTTGTGAAACCGTCAAAAAGCGTTGTGCATAAAGTGGTTATTGGTGATTTCTCGGCACGTTTTGGTCAGGGTTTAGGTGTGTGGAGTGGTATGTCGATGGGTATGACATCGGAAAACACCACCTTGCGGCGACGTGGTTCGGGGCTTGCCCGATATAGTTCATCGGGCGAAAGTGCCTTTTTGCGTGGGGGAGGTATGGAGATAAAATATCACAACCACGCACTTTCGGTATTTGGGTCGTATAAACCAATAGATGCCTCAGTCACAGATGCCGACAGCTCCGGAGTGGCAGCAGTATCGGTGCTGCGTACCACCGGCCTTCACCGCACTTTGGGCGAGCTGCAGGGACGACATGCTATCGATGAGTCTCTTATTGGTGGCTATTATCAGTATGGAGGCGCACTTTTCAAAGCCGGCGCAGGAGGGGCAGCATGGAATATTAGCTCTCCACTGCTGCCTTCTGATAATCTATACAGGCAGTACTACTTCACAGGCAGCACGTTGAATACTGTTTTTGCCGATTATATTCTCTTTCTTGGCCGGTTACATCTGTATGGTGAAGCTGCTTTTCAGGATTTCGACAATATGGCTGTTACTCAAGGTGTCGATATGCGGCTAAGTGGGGGAGTAGAGATGACTTTGGCATACCGCTATTTCGACCGTGGATACACCGCTTTATTCCAACAGCCATTTTCGCGTTCGTCATCACCGGGAGGAGAGAGCGGTGTTTATGGAGCAGTAAAGTTCCAGCCTCATAGAAACGTAACAGTTACGTCGGCACTTAATTATTATCGTTTTCAGTGGTTGCGCTATCGTGTTTCGGCACCTTCGTCGGGGTTCGATTATAATATGTGGGTGAGGCTTCGTGCCGACTACTCCAACCGGTTTCTATTCCGATATAAATATTCCGACACATGGCAGGACTTAAGCTCACCCTTAGGTAACGGACGGCAGGTAACAGTAGTGAGACGGCACACTTTTAACATGCAGTGGCAGCACAAGGTTTCCGACCTTCTGGATTTTCAAACTATCGCGTCCTATGTGCGCTATTCCAAGATAAATTCCTCTACCTCTGTGGGTTATTGGTTTAGTCAGGATGCCCGGATTTTTATTCCTGATGCCAACCTCACACTCCTTGGCAGGGTAGCTCATTTCGACACCGATGATTACGATTCGCGTATCTATGTTTACGAACCTGATGTTCTATATGCTTTTTCGGTGCCGGCTCGCAGTGGTAACGGGATACTGGCGATGGTTAACGCTGCGTGGAAGATTTCAAAATCGTTGCAATGCTGGTTTAGAATCCATCATGTTTACCGTCGCGACACCGTCAGTTCCGGTTCTGGCTATAACCGTGTTGATTCTCCACATGTCACAGAATTAAAATTTCAAATCAGATATGTGTTATGATAAAGGTAAATTGTATTTTTGATGTGTAAAATCAAAAATACGGATGTCACAAAAATTTGGAAAAACCTGGTGGGGTGAGCATTGGCTTAAGTCGCTGCTAAATGTTGACTATAATAACCGCCTCCCAAGAGGAGCATCTTATGCGCGCAACGGATATGTGAAGGATGTTAAGTTTAAGGGTAATCAGATTTCGGCAAGAGTGTCGGGAAGCCGTTCAACACCATATAAGGTCAGTTTGATTGTGCCACCTTTTTTCGAAGAGCAGAAGGAGAAACTGATGGACAGCATCATTAAAAATCCGGCTCTGATATCGAAACTGCTTAACAGGGAGTTGGACCCCAGCATCTTAACCATTGCCAACAACCATTCGCTCAAAGTTTTTCCAACTCAGTGGACCGACTTCAAGATGCAGTGCTCCTGTCCCGACTGGGCTGTTCCGTGCAAGCATCTGGCTGCCGTAATATATATGGTGAGCCGCGAGATTGACAATAATCCGTTTCTTGTATTTGAAATACACGATGTTAACCTCCTTGATGAGCTGAAAAAGCGCGGTATCTCAATTGCCGATCAGAAGAAGGAGGAGATATTATCACTTTCAACAATATTAAAAACTGCAAAGCCAAAGAAACAGGATTCGGACAGTGAACTTGTTTACGACAGGGTTGACTTCTCCACGCTTCACGATATTTCCAATTCGTTACTTCAGCTTTTGCCCGACGCGCCTCCATTTTATCCGTTGGCAAATTTCAAGGATAAGTATTCTGCCAGGTTTCTTAGGGCTGTTCGCGATGGTAAGAGGTTGATAAACAAAAAGCTGGATATTGAAGCCATCTTTTTGTCCGACGAGAAATCTGCTGTCAGCCGTCGTTCCACCTTTGAAATTACCATTGATGGCGACAACAGGATTTCGGTGGGTGGCGACAATTTTGGAGTAAACGACATGGGTCTTCTTATTCCCAAAATTTTCAGTCTCAATCCCGATCATCTGCCCGATTATCAGCCCTCGGTTGTTGCAATTCATAAAGTGCTGTTTGCCTCGCTTCATCTTATTGCCAATGGATGTGTGGTTCCGCAGATTGTAAAAACCAATGATAATAAATTCATTGTAAGGTGGATACCGGCAATGATCGATGGCGAAGTGCGTCTTTTAACCGAAAGGTTAACAGCCATCCTTCCCCCGGGAATTTTACTTTCACCGGTAGGGAAAAGAAAGTCAGGTGAGGTTTTGCCTGTTGTAAATCAAACGGTT
>JBDHYT010000375.1:0-3263 GCA_039811485.1 Marinilabiliaceae bacterium
GACGTAACCTTGCCACCGGACGCATGGTTCATTTAGGAGAGGCTGTGGGTGTTATTGCTGCACAGTCGATTGGTGAACCAGGTACACAGCTTACCCTTCGTACATTCCACGTGGGGGGTACAGCATCCAATATCACATCAGAGAACAGCATCGTAGCCAAATATGATGGTGTCGTGGAGATTGAGGAGTTGCGTACTGTTCCTTATACCGAAGAAGATGGTACCGAAGTTGATGTGGTTATTGGTCGTTTGGCCGAGATGCGCATCATCGACAAAAATACCAATATCACCCTTACAAGCCATCCTATCCCTTATGCTGCCACCCTCTTTGTCAAGAATGGTGCAGATGTTAAGAAAGGCGAGTTGATTTGTGAGTGGGATCCATATAACGCTAAGATTATCACAGAGAAGAGTGGTGAGGTTTCGTTTGAGAATATGGTTGAAGGTATAACCTTTAAGGAAGATTCTGACGAGCAGACTGGTTACCACGAGAAGATGATTATCGAAAGCCGTGATAAAACCAAGAATCCTGCACTTCACATCCTTGATAAGAAGGGCGAAATAATCAAGACTTACAACTTGCCGGTTGGTGCCCGAATCACCGTTGAGAATGGCGACTCGATTAAGCAGGGTGAGATGATTGCCAAAATACCAAGAGCCGTTGGTAAATCTGGTGACATCACAGGAGGTCTTCCACGTATCACCGAGCTGTTTGAGGCGCGTAACCCAAGTAACCCTGCCGTGGTTTCAGAGATCGACGGTGAGGTGACATACGGTAAGATTAAACGCGGTAATCGAGAGGTGGTTGTTACTTCAAAGAATGGCGAGGTTAAGAAATATCTTGTATCTCTTTCCAAGCAGATTCTTGTTCAGGAGAATGACTATGTGCGTGCCGGTACACCACTTTCGGATGGTGCCATCACTCCATCGGCCATACTTTCGATTAAAGGACCAACAGCTGTTCAGGAGTATATCGTGAATGAGGTTCAGGATGTGTATCGTCTTCAAGGTGTGAAGATTAACGATAAACACTTTGAGATTATCGTTCGCCAGATGATGCGTAAAGTTGAGATTGACGACTCGGGTGATACCCGTTTCCTTGAGAAGGAAGTTGTTGACAAGATTGAGTTTATGCAGGAGAACGATGCCGTTTGGGGGCAGAAGGTTGTTGTGGATGCCGGTGATTCGGCAACTCTTAAGCAGGGAATGATAATATCGGCACGTCGTCTGCGTGACGAGAATTCGCAGCTTAAACGTCGTGACCAGAAACTGGTTCAGGCGCGCGAAGCAGTTCCTGCAACATCGAGCCAGGTACTTCAAGGTATTACCCGTGCAGCACTTCAAACTAAGAGCTTTATGTCGGCTGCTTCGTTCCAGGAGACCACAAAAGTGCTTAATGAGGCCGCAATACAAGGTAAGGTTGACTACCTGGAAGGACTCAAAGAGAACGTTATATGCGGACACCTGATACCTGCCGGAACCGGAACTCCCGGAATGGGTAAGGTGGTGGTTGGATCGCAGGACGAATACGAGCGTTTTGTGGCTCATACCGAGTCTGAGACTATCGGTTAATAGCTTCAGCTTAAATAAAACGGGAGGGAATCGAAAGGTTCCCTCTCTTTTTGTATCTTTATGCTTAATTTTGAAAGTATAAATAATTTGTATTTATGGACGATAAAATGTTGAATCAGCAGATTAATATAGAGCTGAACGAAGAAGTTGCAGAGGGAACTTATTCCAACTTAGCCATCATTACACATTCACCATCCGAATTTGTGATTGATTTTATAAGGGTTATGCCCGGTATGCCAAAGGCTCCGGTGAAGTCGCGTATCATACTCACCCCCGAGCACGCCCAACGCCTGATGCTTGCTTTGGAAGAGAATATTGAAAGATTTGAGGCTGTGCACGGTTCTATCAGAAATAACCAGGAGCCTGACCTGTCGAATGTACCGGTAAATTTTGGAGGTCCTGCCGGACAAGCCTGATATTGTGTCTTTTTTTTGTGTGGGGGTATGGAGGAGAAGTTGTTGCAGTATATCCGTGAGGGTGAGCATCAGAGGCAGGACTTTAAGTTTGCTGTCAACGATTGCGAAAAGATAGCCCGTTCGCTATCGGCATTTGCCAATACCGATGGAGGCCGCCTGCTGCTTGGAGTGAAGGACAACGGAAGCATAGTGGGGGTGCGCTCAGACGAGGAGTATTATATGATTGAATCGGCAGCCCTGCGATATTGCGAGCCGCCGGTTTCCTTTTCTACCTATGAGTGGCATGTAAACAACAAAATAGTACTTGAAATCAATATCCCGGCCAGTGAGTTGAAGCCTCATTACGTTAAGCAGCGCAATGGAAAAAGGGTTGCCTACATCAGGGTGGACGATATGAATATTGCTGCCGGGCGTGTACTTCAGAAAGTATGGAAACGTGCTAAACTCTCCAAAGGTAATCTGGTAACTCTTAATAGTGCCGAGATGTTTATTCTTGACTATCTGCAAAACAACGATTCAATAACTTTTGGCAGGTTCTGCAGGCTTGCCGGTCTTACTCCCTGGCAGGCCGAACGGATTTTGGTAAGTTTTGTGGCGATGGGCATTATTGAGTTGGTGACACTCGAGACGGGTGTGGTGTATAAACTGAAAAATATGCCCCAGTTATAACTATTTGGTTAATCTATGTACATCTGTTCCGTTGCCGCATTTTATTTCCCCCGCCGAAACAGGTATCCGGCCTGTTGCCGCTGTTGCTCCCGATAGGAAGGCTGCTACCGAAATTCTTGCCGGCCGGTTGTTTTCATATTGGATAACAACTGCCTGTGCATCCATCATTGCCGGCAGCTTGGCTATATGGTAGGGATTGCCTATATAGGCAATAACCACTTTGCGTTGCGATATCAGTGTTTTTAATGTTTCGTTGCTTATATCTGTTGGTCTTTCAATCAGTACGATTAATGTCTCTTCTTTTGATGTCAGCTTAAGAAGTTGGTACGCTGTTGTTTTTGATGCTGTGATACGCCTGAATCCTTTTGAAGAATCTAAATGATCCCAAACAGTGTTGTCGCTGCCGGTTTGAATAAATACAGCTGTGCTTTCCCCAAACGGTAGTGTTGAGTTGTCGTTTTTTAGTACCGTCACCGCCGATTGGTATAAATGGCTGTTGAGCCACTGCACATACGGGCGGTTGATGAATTTGTCAATCTCATCGGTATCGACAGGGGTGTAATTGTTTAATCCGCACCACTCCTTGAGTGCCAGTGTTTTGCGACAT
>JBDHYT010000376.1:0-3258 GCA_039811485.1 Marinilabiliaceae bacterium
GCAGGACAACTGGGGTATGAAGGTTGACGTAGCCAATCTAGTTGAGCTATTCAAATGGGATAATCTGAGAGCTCTGAGCTTGTCGTACGGGTATATCTATGGTGAGCTTCCCGATATGAAGGATGCTAATGCACGTTATTATACCGCTGCCGATATTGCTGCCAACGATACGTTGAATAGTGCATCGGCCGAAAACAAGCAACGGCTGATGACCGAGATACCCAGAGTTCTGCCTAATATCGAGGAGCTTAGCATCAACCTTAACTTCCTCACCGGTAAGATTCCCGATTGGTTGCTATATCATCCGCGCCTTGTACGTTTTGCCCCTTTTATTCTGGTATTTACACAGGAGAGTGGTTACAATCCGCAGGGAAAGGTGCCGGGATTCAGTAACGAACCCGATAACCTCGATTATTTCTACCAGTTCTATCCGGCAGCTAAGCCAAAATTTAATGAAGATTGATGATTATGAGGAATATATATAAATTATTCGTTGCCGTATTGTCGTTGGTTGCAGTTTCGTGTTCCGACGCCGATATGGGCTACATAAGCTCCGAAAGCTCTTCATCGGCCACTATTATTGGCAAGGAGAAGGGAGCAGTCAGGGGCGAGCTGATGGTGAAATTCAGGAAAAATGCTGTTATTGCCGTTAAAACCGAAAATCTCAAGTCGGCATCGCAGTTTACCACCGGAAATATGGCACTTGACGTAAAGCTGTCGGCTGCCCAAACCACAGCTGTTGAGCCGGTGTTCCCCGTCGATGTGCGTTTCGAGGAGCGTTCGGCCGAGGCAGGTCTTAACCGTTGGCATGTTGTGAAATTCGACCGGGAGATTGCGCTTGTTGATATGGCACAGAAGATTGCTGCCATGCCTGAGGTTGAAAAAGTACAGTACGTTCATCATATCGAGCGCAGAAACAAGCCGGCTGTCCGCACCATTCCCAATGGTGTGCTTATGCGCAAAGCAGCCTGTTATGGTAACACATCGGCAGGCAGCGGCTTTAACGATCCCGGTCTGCAATTGCAGTGGGGTTTTGTCAATCGTGGCGACCTTCTTGGCGGCGGTGTAACGGTAAATAAGCATGGCGATGCTATTGCCCAGGCTGTGCAGGGTGTTGATGTCGGTTGCGAAGAGGCGTGGAAGATATGCGTTGGCGACCCGTCGGTAATAGTTGCTGTTATGGATGAGGGCGTTATGTTCAACCATCCCGACCTGAAAGCAAATATGTGGGTTAACGAGGGCGAAATATTTGGTTCTGAAAAGGATAACGACGGCAATGGCTTTGCAGGCGACCGTTACGGATATAACTTTGTGACCAATCGCGGTATCATAACATATAGCGATGCCGAAGATACCGGCCACGGAACACATATTGCAGGTACCATAGCTGCCGTCAACAATAATGGTGAAGGCGTTAGCGGTATTGCCGGCGGTGACGGTACTCCTGATAGTGGAGTTAAAATAATGTCGATTCAGGTTTTTGCCAACGGCAACGGCGTGTCAATGTATCAGGAGGCGCGTGCCGTGAAATATGCTGCCGACAATGGTGCGGTGGTGCTTCAGTGCAGCTGGGGCTATAACTCGGGTCTGTCGAATATGCTCGATTTTGCTCCCGGCTATCTCTCTGCCGATGAGTGGGCCAAAGATGCACCACTTGAGAAAGAGGCTCTCGACTACTTTATCAATAATGCAGGTTCGCCCAATGGCGTTATCGATGGTGGTATTGTGGTGTTTGCTGCCGGTAACGAATCGGCTGCAATGGCTGGTTTCCCGGGCGGTCATCCCGATTATATCTCTGTGGCTGCGATTGCTGCCGATGGTACTCCGTCCAACTTCTCCAACTTCGGCATAGGTGTCAGAATCTCTGCTCCGGGTGGCGATGGCGACTACCACAAAGCAGTGGAAGGAAATATATATTCAACCCTTCCTCCCTACGATGGTAGTTACTACGGATATATGGAAGGTACCTCCATGGCCTGTCCTCACGTTTCGGGTGTGGTAGCACTTGGATTGTCGTATGCCTCAAAACTGAATAAGCACTTCAGCGCGAGAGAATTCCGTTCCCTGGTGTTGAATTCTGTTTCTGATGCCTCTGTGGAGTCGTACTTCAAAGAACCCAAAACATACTACGTCAATTACGAAAGCTTCGGAATGACTTCGGCCAAGCAGATGTTGCCAAGTGCATATAAAGGAAATATGGGAAGTGGAATCGTTAATGCACATAAACTCCTGAAAGCAGTGGAGGGTGCAGGAATCGACCTTCGTGTTCCAAATATGCTGGTTACTGTTGATGGAACTTCAAAAATCAACTTTGCCCGATTCTTCAAAGATGGTGGAAAACAGACATATACAGTCACCCTTGCCGATGGAAGCGTAGCTGCGTTCAGCTCCGCAGATCAGGTTAACTTTGTGTTGAAGGGTCTGAAACCGGGCTCTTCAAAGGCAACTGTTAAGGCAAGTAACGGCGTGCAGCAGGAGTTTTTTGTAACCGTGCGGAAAAGCAGTGGCTGGCTCTGATGCTTTATTTAAACGAAACTAACCAATAAGGATGCATAAAAGACTTTGTCATATTGTGTTTTTGCTGATGATGATGGCTGTGGTTAACGCCCAGGTAGTTACCTATGGTGACTCACTGTTTGGGAGGTTGGTCAATCCTCCGTTGTGTGAGGGACACGATATGATAAAGTTTATTGCACCTGATGTTGATTTTGATACTCTTTCTGTAACCGATAAGCCTGTTGTTATGCGCTTTAGCTTTGCCAACAATCATCCTTCGGATGTGCAACTCACAAGGGTGGAGAGCTGTTGTGGCTGTGGCGTAATGGGTTTTTCGTCGGAAGTTGGTGACGTACAAGGTTTTGTTGATGTGGTTTTTAATCCTTCAGGCTACACCGGCGCAATCAACCGGCAGGTTTATGTTTACAGTTCACTTTCAGGCGAAATGCCTACGGCAGTTCTGAGTGTGAAAGGGTTCGTAAAGGCAGCAGACGATGTGCGCAGCAAAGGCTATCGATACAATTTTGGTGGTGGCTTGTGGGTGAGGCGTAATATTGTGAAAATAAGCAATATAGAAGCAGGAGCTTTGCGCTCGGAGCGGGTGGCGTGCATAAATTCGGGGAGTCATCCCTTTGAGCTGCCATCACTCGATTTACCCGGTTATGCAGTTGTTGCCCTCGAACCCGCAGTGATAGAACCCGGCGGTGAAGGCGATATTGTTGTTGTTATCGATGGCAGTAAACTTCCATCAATATTTGAAGA
>JBDHYT010000377.1:0-3257 GCA_039811485.1 Marinilabiliaceae bacterium
CTTTATTTGATTTATCACAGTAAAATTTTTATAGGTTATTGTACTATACTAACTCTTGTTAATTTCATATCGACTTTTGGGAGGTTGTATGTGTCTGATTTTGGAGGTGTTGAGTGTGTTGTTTCCACATCAGGCGGTGCAAATATAACCATTATTTCATACTACAAATATGTTTTAAAACAGTTGGAAACATCAGCTAACCGGTAGGTCTCTCTTTTTCTCTTCATAAAAAGCCATTTATCTCCGATTGTATTTTTACGGATTTTGTTTTAGTTATTAAGTTCTTGAGTGTCAGATAATTTACTGTTGGGTATGTTGTTGTTTTATTATAAATCAACTGATTAATTAAATCGCCTAAGTTGAGTCTTTAATTATTTTGCAAAACTTTCGCTATTTTTGACCTTTCGTATAATTCATTGTCAAAATAGTTAGTACTAAAGGATAATATTAATCTGTCAACCACCATGGAGTATAATTTTAAGGATATTGAAAGCCGTTGGCGAAAATATTGGATCGATAACCATACTTATCGTGTATCGGTAGATGCTTTGCGCCCAAAATTTTATGTTCTCGATATGTTTCCCTACCCCTCAGGAGCAGGTCTTCACGTAGGGCATCCCCTGGGGTATATCGCATCCGATATCTACAGCCGTTTCAAACGCCTCAACGGTTTCAACGTACTTCACCCCATGGGTTACGATGCCTACGGGCTTCCTGCTGAGCAGTATGCCATCCAGACAGGCCAGCATCCGGCAGTGACTACAGCAAAAAATATTGCCCGTTACCGCGAACAGCTCGACAAAATTGGATTTTGCTACGATTGGGAGCGCGAAGTAACAACCTGTGAACCCGATTATTATCACTGGACACAATGGGCATTTATTCAGATGTTTAACCACTATTTCTGCAATAGGTCGCAAAAGGCTCTTCCAATTGCCGATCTTATTGTTCATTTCCGGGAGTCTGGCACTTCGGGTATTGATGCGGCATGTACTAAAGAGATGTCGTTTACTGCCGAAGAGTGGATGCTTATGACGGAGAAAGAGCAGCAGCAGACTCTTCTTAACTATCGCCTTGCATACCTTGCCGATACTATGGTCAACTGGTGTCCTGCACTGGGAACGGTTCTTGCTAACGATGAGGTTAAAGACGGACTGTCGGTTCGTGGTGGCCATGAGGTGGAGCAGAAACTAATGCGTCAGTGGTTGCTTCGTGTCTCGGCCTATGCTCCGCGACTGCTTGACGGCCTCGATACCATCGACTGGACCGACTCTCTTAAAGAGGTGCAGCGCAACTGGATTGGTCGCAGCGAAGGTGCCGAGATGGTTTTTAGAGTCAAAGATTCTGATGTTGAGATGAATATATTCACTACGCGGGCCGATACTGTGTTTGGCGTAACCTTTATGGTACTAGCTCCCGAAAGTGAACTTGTTACTCTTCTCACCACCGATAAGCAGCGTGGTGAGGTTGAATCGTATATCGAAGAGACAAAGAAACGTACTGAACGTGAACGGATTACTGAGGTGAAAAAAGTAACCGGTGTCTTTACAGGTTCTTATGCAGTCAATCCCCTTACCGGCGGCGAAATACCTGTATGGATAAGCGATTATGTGCTTGCAGGTTACGGAACTGGTGCCATTATGGCGGTACCTGCACACGATACCCGCGACTTTGCCTTTGCACGACAGTTTAATCTGCCTATTGTTCAGGTAGTTGTGCCCGAAGGTGAGGAGTCCTCCGATCCGTCAACCTGGAGCGACGCCAAAGACAGCAAGGCCGGTGTAATGATTAACTCCGGATTTATTGATGGTCTTCAAGTGCCGGAGGCTATAGAGAAGACAAAAGTATATATTTCGGAGAAAGGCATTGGCCGCGTTAAGGTAAACTACCGTCTGCGCGATGCCATATTCAGCCGCCAACGCTATTGGGGCGAGCCATTCCCGGTTTACTACAGTGACGATATGCCCTATATGCTCGACGAATCGAAGCTTCCTTTGCAGCTTCCCGAAATAGACAAATATCTGCCTACCGAAAAAGGAGAGCCACCACTCGGACGTGCCAAAAATTGGACAACCGAAGATGGTTATCCTTTGGAACTCAATACTATGCCCGGTTTTGCGGGTTCGTCGGCCTACTATCTGCGCTATATGGATCCCCAAAACGACAAGGCATTGGTTGGTCGCGAGGCTAACGAATATTGGCAGGATGTGGATCTTTATATCGGCGGGACAGAGCATGCCACCGGCCACCTTATCTACAGCCGGTTCTGGAATAAGTTCCTCTTCGACACCGGTTTGATTGTAAAGGACGAGCCGTTTAAGAAACTTATCAACCAAGGTATGATTCAGGGGCGTTCCAATTTTGTTTACCGCATCAAGGGAACAAACAAATTTGTGTCGCTCAACCTTAAGAAGGATTATGATGTTACTGATATTCACGTTGATGTGAATATTGTTCACAACGATATTCTCGATATCGAAGCCTTCAGAAAATGGAATCCTGAATATGCAAATGCCGAGTTTATTCTCGAAGACAACAAATATGTGTGCGGATGGGCGGTTGAAAAGATGTCGAAATCTATGTTCAACGTTGTCAATCCAGATGATATTGTAGATCAGTATGGTGCAGATACATTGCGCCTTTACGAGATGTTCCTCGGCCCGCTCGAAATGTCGAAGCCCTGGGATACCAACGGCATTGACGGCGTTCATAAGTTCCTGCGTCGTGCATGGCGTCTGTTCCATAATGCCGACGGATCTTTGTCGGTAACCGATGCCGAACCATCTGCCGGTGAGTTGAAAGTGCTTCACCGCACCATCAAGAAGATAGGCGACGATATCGAGCGTTTCTCGTTCAACACCTGTGTAAGTCAGTTTATGATTTGCACCAACGAACTGACCGATTTGAAATGCAGCAATAAGCATATACTTGAGCAGTTCACCATTATGCTTGCTCCGTTTGCACCACACATCGCCGAGGAGTTCTGGTCAAAGTTGGGTCATACCACCACTGTCTGCGATGCCAAGTGGCCTGCTTTTGACGAGAAGTATCTGATAGAGAGTAGTTTCAATTATCCTGTGTCGTTCAATGGCAAAACCCGCTTCACCATCGATTTTCCTGTCGATATGGCAGTTAAAGATATGGAGGCAGCCGTTCTGGCACACGAGATTACTGTAAAATAGCTCGAAGGCAAGCCTGTGAAGAAGATAATTATCGTACCTAAAAAGATTGTAAATATTGTGTTCTGATGGTTGGGC
>JBDHYT010000378.1:0-3254 GCA_039811485.1 Marinilabiliaceae bacterium
ACTGAGACAAGTAAAGATAAAACTTTAGATTTTATTATCTAATTAAAAACTATGGATTGTTAATAATTATTGATGAAAAACTTATTGTTTTCCACGACTGATAAAATGGCGGCTAATCCATCGAGGCACAACAAAGGCACCGATAATCAGATATGGGTAGTAGCTCACCAACCGCCACACCAATGCAAGAGCAATTGCCTGGCTGGTGTTGACGTCGGCCGACAAAAACTCCTTGAACACATATTCGGCAAAGCCGCTTCCGCCGGGTGTGGGGCTTATAAGCATCATTATCCACATCACCAACTGTTTACCATAGAGCACTATATGTTCCCACCATCCCATTGCCGCAATTCCCATAAAGGCCACCACCAGAGCGTTTACCACCCAGTATCGTGCAATCCAGCTCAGGCAAGTAGCTCCGAAGCTCTTTAGCCAGAATGTAAGGTTTCTTTTTTTGAAAAAGAGTGATGTCTCTATCAGTTCGTCTCCTGTTTCGGCTGCACCGGGACGCCATTTGCGGAGTACCGACCATTTGAATATTTTGAGCAATAGCCATTTAAAACCTCTTGGATTGAAAAACAATCCGTAGCTGATTACAATAACATATAGCAGCTTAACGATATAACCGGCAAGGGCTATATATAGGAAATAGGTGAGGGGTGCACTTGAACCGGCACTGACAAAGAGAGGCTTTATACCTGTGATAAGCAGAATTAGAGGAAACATGATGACGAAGAAGAGTTCGTCGAGAAAGGATGTTACCATCACCACCCCTGCCGAGCGACCCAGTGATATTCCCTCTTTGTTGAGAAAGAATATTGCAACGCTGGTGCCGCCAACCGCCGATGGTGTTACTGCCGATGTGAACTCCCACAGCATTATTATATTGAATAGCTTTCGCCAGCAAAGTTCGCCGCCGGTGAGAATCCGCAAACGGATCATATAACCCAGGTCGCGTATTATCATCAGGCAAAAAGCTACTCCAATCCATAGTATGGTAGCTACCGAAAACCTTACGCTGTTAAACGATTCTGCATCAAACTCCTTGTAGAAAAAATAGGCTGTGGCTGCCAGTCCGAATATGATGGGCCACACGATACGCGAAGGTCTGATGCTTTTGATTATTTTGCCTGAGTTGTCGGTCACGATGGTTCGTTTTCAACAAAAATAGGAAAACAAATGTGCCAAATCAACATTGATAAAAAGAAAAAAGGATTACCCTTATGGATAATCCTTTGTTGTGGAGACAAGGGGAGTCGAACCCCTGACCTTTTGACTGCCAGTCAAACGCTCTAGCCAACTGAGCTATGCCCCCGATTCTTTAGCGATGCAAAGATACATATTTCATTTAAAAAACAAGCGTGAGAGTAAAAAAAATAGTAAAAAAATAGACCTTGTGTCTTAATATATTGAAAAACAGCAATTTGCATTCTTTTGAAAAAATATTTAGAAAAATAATGTTTTTATTCATTATAAAACCCTATTTTTATACCGTAATCGAAAAGCTATTTTACTTGACTTTATTATAAAAGAAAGCTATTTAAGGCAACAAAATTTTATTTGAATTATGGAAATTAAAAAGTCGCCAAAAGCAGATCTTGAAAACAAAAAGGCTGTTTTCGTGCAAATCGGCTTGGTGTTGTCTCTTTCATTTGCTTTGATTGCATTTGAATGGACATCGACCGACGATACGCTCAAAAACGTTCAGATTGTTGAGGATGTAGCGGCTGAGGAGGAGATTGTTCCAATCACCCGCCAGGAGGAGGTTAAACCACCACCACCACCGCCACCGCCAAAAGTATCGGACTTCTTGAATATTGTTGAGGATAACGTGAAACTTGATGATGACTTGGTTCTGATTGACTCGGAATCCAATCAAAACAGTGAAGTTGTTGTTCAGTATCAAGATGTAAAAGTTGAGGAAGAGGAAGAGGCAGATGCACCTGTTTTCTTTATTGTAGAGAAAATGCCCGTATTCCCCGGAGGTGATGATGAGCTGAGAAAGTACATCGCACAGTCGGTTAAGTATCCTGCCATTGCTCAGGAGAACGGTATTCAGGGTCGTGTATTTATTTCTTTCGTTGTTAACACCAGAGGCGAAGTAACCGACGTTAAGGTAGCCCGTGGTGTGGATCCAAACCTTGATAAAGAGGCGATTCGCGTGGTTCAAAGCATGCCTAAGTGGACTCCGGGTATGCAGCGCGGAAAAGCTGTTAAGGTTTCCTATACTGTGCCTATCAACTTTGTACTACAGTAATAAAGTCAAAAATCAAAAGAATAACCCGGTTCATCTGCCGGGTTATTTTTTTTAGTGCCTATGCTAATTTCCATTTCACTATATAAATGTGGCCAAAAACATTTAGTTTTGTATTTCAAATAGTTGTCAGATGATAGAGAAACCATCAAATAAAGAGTTGGAGAGGGTGATACTTGTCGGAGTGAAGACACCCGACATTAGTGTTCAGCAGTTGAACGACTACCTTAAGGAGCTTGCCTTTCTGGCTGAGACTGCGGGTGCCGAACCGGTGAAATATTTCACCCAAAACCTGCCGATGCCCGACCCGCGTACTTATGTGGGAACGGGTAAGTTGGATGAGATAAACGACTTTATTAAGATAAACGAGATAGAGACCATTATTTTTGATGATGAACTTTCGCCGGCACAACTGCGTAATATTGAAAAGGAGCTTAAAATATTAGTGTTAGACCGAACCAATCTGATTCTCGATATTTTTGCACGCAGGGCACGCACGGCCTACTCTAAAACCCAGGTTGAACTGGCGCAATATAACTACCTGCTTCCACGGTTAACCCGCATGTGGACACACCTTGAACGTCAGCGCGGAGGTATTGGAATGCGTGGCCCGGGTGAGAAGGAGATCGAGACCGACCGACGGATTATCAGGGATAAGATAGCTCTGCTGAAAGAAGACCTGTCGAAGATTGACCGTCAAATGCAGACTCAGCGGCAAAACCGTGGCAAACTTGTGCGCGTGGCCCTGGTGGGATATACCAACGTGGGCAAATCGACACTAATGAATGTGCTTAGCAAATCGAATGTATTTGCCGAAAATAAGCTCTTTGCCACGCTCGACACCACAGTGCGCAAAGTAGTTATAGGTAATCTTCCGTTCCTGCTTACCGATACGGTAGGTTTTATACGTAAGTTGCCGCACCATCTGGTAGAGTCGTTCAAATCGACACTCGACGAGGTGCGTGAGGCCGATAGTCTGCTTCATGTTGTGGATGTGTCG
>JBDHYT010000379.1:0-3241 GCA_039811485.1 Marinilabiliaceae bacterium
GGAGTAAGATTTCCGGATGCAACCATGCATATAGAGAATAGGGAAAACAATATCGAATATTTCACCACAAAAAATCTCATAAGTAGAGTTTTAAGCTAAGTTAAAAAACATTCCCGCATATTACACCGTTAGCACCAACTATAAATTATCGCTGGCGCAAACCGACGTAATATGCGGGCTATCAACTCTTATATCAGTTAGAGTAAGCTACGCTATTTTCGGATATTTAGAACTCGGCATTTTTGGGCGTGCGAGGGAAAGGAATAACATCGCGTATGTTACCCATTCCAGTCACAAAGAGCATAAGCCTCTCAAATCCAAGCCCGAAACCGCTATGAGGCACAGCACCATAACGGCGGGTATCGAGATACCAATCCATTTCGTGATGCGGAATATTCATCTCCTGCATACGTGTTAGCAACTTTTCGTAGTTCTCCTCACGCTGCGAGCCTCCAATAATCTCACCAATCTGCGGGAACAGCACGTCCATTGCGCGAACTGTCTTATTATCGGGATTAAGCTTCATGTAGAATGCCTTAATCTCCTTTGGATAGTCGATAAGGATTACCGGTTTCTTAAAGTGCTTCTCCACAAGAAAACGCTCATGTTCGCTCTGAAGATCAGAGCCATAGCCTGTGATGGCATATTTGAACTGCCCTTTTTGGTTTGGCTTTGAGTTTTTAAGAATCTCTACAGCCTCGGTATAAGTTACCCTGGCAAAGTCGTTGGACAACACAAAGTTGAGCTTCTCAATAAGTTCCATGCTCCTGTCCTCTGCTTTTTTATCCTTCTCCTCCTCAGTCAATCTCTGGCTAAGGAATTTAAGATCGTCCATACAGTGCTCGAGAGCATATTTTATCATAAATTTCAGAAACTCCTCTGCAAGATCCATATTATCGTTCAGATCGTAGAATGCCATTTCGGGCTCAATCATCCAAAACTCGGCCAGGTGACGCGATGTGTTTGAATTCTCGGCACGGAAGGTGGGGCCAAAGGTGTATATTTCAGACATCGCCATTGCGGCAAGCTCACCTTCAAGCTGTCCGGATACCGTTAAGTTGGTCGATTTTCCAAAGAAATCTTCCTTGTAGTTCACCGAACCATCCTCGTTGCGCGGCGGATTGGAAATATCAAGAGTGGTGACATGAAACATCTCGCCTGCACCTTCGGCATCGGATGCAGTGATGATTGGTGTGTGAATATTGTAGAAACCTTTTGAGTTAAAGAACTGGTGAACTGCAAAAATCATCGCATGGCGCACTCTGGCAATGGCACCAAAAGTATTGGTTCTGAAACGAAGGTGTGCAATCTCGCGGAGGAACTCCAAAGAGTGTTTTTTGGGCTGCAGAGGATAAGCATCGGCATCGCAATCACCAATAACTTCGAGTGTTACGGCCTGAAGCTCCACATTCTGGCCACTCCCCTGGCTTTGATTCAACTTGCCTGTAACCGATATTGATGAGCCGGTGGTGATACGCTTAAGCTGAGCATCATCAAAATTGGGCACGTCAACCACAATTTGAAGATTATTTATGGTAGAGCCATCATTAAGGGCTATAAAATTCACTTGTTTGTTGCCACGGCGGGTTCTAACCCATCCTTTTACGTTCACTTCTTTATCGAAGTCAACCATCTTTAAAACTTCCGATATTTTTGTCCGACGCATCATTGTCTTACATTTTATTATTAACAAGTTACAAAAATAGTATTTTGTTTGAATCAATAGCCTTTTTAGCCATCCTTTATTGACAAAAAAAGAGCCTTTGCATAAACAAAGGCTCTTTAAATATCCTATTTTCTATTTCTTGCTGAATCTGCCAAGTTTATTGTCGTAGTTGAGATAATATTTGCCTTTCTGCAATCCGCCAATCTTTACCGATTCGCCAAATCCTTTAAACACAATTCCTCCAAACTGATCATATATCTCGTACATAGTGGGAGCCGAAAAGGTAATGTTCTCCTCAGCCTTGTCCATGGCGAACGTCACTTCGGGTATTGAGGTTATGGCAACGCCCTCTTTGGATATTGTCGGAATATTACGATAATCAGTCTGTTTGACTCTGAACTTATTTATTCCGCTGTGCAGCCTTACTTTAATTTCGTAGTTATTTGTTCCACGTTTGCCGGTGCTGCCCAACTCACCAACCTTAATCCATTTGTTCCACCTGAACTGCTCAATAACAAAAGGTAGCGACCCCAACTCATCGGTTGCCGTGAAGCTAAGGATATCGTTCTTAACACTCAAATTATCGATTTTTGATGCCACACGAGGACTCAGTACTTCAGGATTAAGCACCTTTGGACTGCAATCTTCCTTGTATTTGATGGTTATTGACACAGGATCGCCCACCGTAAAATTGTAAACCGACAGGTCTATTTCAAATGCACTTGAGTTAATCTCATCTGTAGTGGTCATACCGTTTACGGTAACTTCGTAAACACAAAAACCCACATTCGAGGCAGCAAATGGATTTCTGACATAGATATTTTCACCCTGGAATATTCCTTTCAAGGTTAGCTCTCCAGCCATAAGGCCTGAAGAGACAAGTATCGTCAGATATAACGTTAGCAAAAGCTTTTTCATAAAAATAGTGTGTGGCTATAGATTTGGAATCTTTGTGCAATTTATAAAACAAAATTGCTATTACAAAATTTTAACTATTTATATGTTTTAAATTTTTATATACGTTTTATATTGATATTTGGGATGCCTGTTTGATTTGACGAAAATATTACGCAACTCTTCAGGCATCCGCTTTTTTAAACCATCATGGCTCAACCCAGTCGCCATTCTCCTTTATCAGATTAATAAGAGCCTCTACAGCCTCTTTGTCGGATATATTCTTGACCAACAACTCCTTACTCTTATATAGCGACACTTTATGCGGACCCGAACCAACATAACCATAATCTGCATCGGCCATCTCGCCAATACCGTTAACGATGCAGCCCATAATGCCTATTTTCAACCCCTTTAGATGGCTGGTTCGCGATTTTATCTCTTTTGTGGTATCGCGAAGGTCGAAAAGGGTGCGACCGCAACCCGGACACGATATAAAATCGGTCTTTGAAAAACGTACACGTGATGCTTGCAAAATACCGAATGCGGTATTTACGTTTTTTTGAAGTCCTATCGCCTTATTGCTGAGCCAAATACCATCGGCCAGGCCATCGAGAAACAGCATCCCGGCATCGGCCGCCGAGGCTACCTGAAACATCTCTTCGTCGGCGATATCATAGG
>JBDHYT010000380.1:0-3236 GCA_039811485.1 Marinilabiliaceae bacterium
GAGAGCCATTAATTACATTTGTATATTAATGGCTTTTTTTATGCGCACTATGTCACATATAAAATCTTTGCTGAGGCGAATGCTGAAAAGCCGCGATCTGCCGGTGTTTCTCATCTTTCTTTTCCTCTCGTTGTGTTTTTGGTTTTTAAATGCGCTGCGTCGCGATTATCTTACCACCATCGATATTCCGGTGGTTTATAGCCGTTTCCCCGACGATGTGATGTCGGCTCCCGACGTTAAACGTTCAGTGTCGGTGGTTGTTAAGGCCGAAGGATTTCAACTGCTCAAATATAAGGGTTTCAATTATTTCGATCCGGTTGATATTAATGTCGATCATCTGTTGCCATATAAAAGAGGAAAGGAGTTTGGTGTTTTTTTTGTTCCCAAACATTATGTGCGGCTTTTCCAACAGCAGTTGGTGGGCGGCCCCGAGTTTCAGGAGATTCTTTCTGATACGGTATTTATTCCCTTCCTGCCAAAACTTACACGCAAACTTCCCGTGAAACCCTATCTTAAGCTTACTTTTGAAAAACAGTATATGATGTCGGGTGCGCCGGTGATTATGCCCGATTCGGTGGTGGTTTCGGGATATTTCGAAACTGTAGATACCATGAGATGGGTCTCAACACGGTTGCTCGAAAGCCGTAATGTGAAGGATTCTCTCGATTTTCAGCTCGATGTGGTAATACCTCGCGATGTTGTCTGTGATGTCCGTAACGTGAAGGTAGTGATACCTGTTGAGGCATTTACCGAAAAAAGTATGCAGGTGCAGGTTCATGCGCTCCATCTGCCCGACAACTATCAGTTTAAGTCGTTCCCTTCCACGGTGAGGGTCAATTTTCTTGTGGGTATGAGTCGGTTCAACCAAATACAACCCTCCGATTTTTCGGCTACTGTCGATTGCCATGAGTCTCAGGGACTTTCGGCCAATAAGCTGAAGGTGAGAATCGAAAAGATGCCGCAGGGGATTTATAATATGTCCTATTCTCCTATTTTTGTCGATTATTTAATCGAAAAAGATCGTTACTGATATGAAATATGTAGGTCTCACAGGTGGCATAGGAAGCGGAAAATCAACTATCGGAAAGATTTTCTCCATCCTTGGTGTGCCGGTTTATAATGCTGATATTGAGGCCCGTTTACTCTCCGACAGCGATCCTGGCATTGTGGATGGACTGATTAATCTTTTTGGAACGTCAATATATAGTAATGGAATCCTGCAGCGTCAGATGCTTGCTTCGATTATCTTCAACGACAGTAAATTGCTCCAACAGGTCAATAATATTATTCATCCTGCCGTAGAACGCCATTTCATGCTTTGGACACAGAGTTTTGCTGATGCTCCTTATGTTATTAAGGAGGCTGCCATTCTTATTGAGAATGAGGGATACAAAAAGCTGGATCATCTTATTCTTGTTGTAGCCCCCGAGGAGTTACGCATCCGCAGGGTGCAGCAACGCGACGGTATAACCGCACAAATGGTTAAAGAGAGGATCAATAATCAGCTGAGTGACGAGGTGAAATTGCAATATGCCGGTTCTGTCATCAATTGTGACGAACAGCATTTGGTAATCCCTCAGGTTTTGGAAATTCATAAAAAATTATTTGTTCGATGAGTATGTTTAAGTCGTTGTTTGGCGCAGGAATAGGATGGTGGCTGGGCGGTCCGGTGGGTGCTGTCCTGGGTTTTATCTTTGGACGCATAATCGATTCTGCACCACAGTCCCGGAGTGAAGATTATAACCGGCAAAATCGGGATGGCTTTTTGGCGGCTCTGTTAGTTCTGATTGCTGCCGTGATGAAAGCCGATGGACGTGTGCTGAAGTCCGAACTCGATTTTGTAAAGCGAAGTCTGCTCCATTCGTTGGGCGAGGATAAGGCCGCAGAGGCAATATTAGCCTTGCGCGACATTATTAAACAGGACATTCCGGTCAGCGATGTTGCCCACCAGATCCGGAGTAACCTCGATTACTCATCAACATTGGAACTGCTGCACATGCTCTTCAATCTTGGCCTTGCCGACGGGCGACTCACCGACGACGAGGTAAAGGTTATTGTTGAAATAGCCTCAGCCATGGGCATATCAAATGCCGATATAGAGTCGATACGTAATATGTTTACCAATAATATTGATGCGGCATATAAGGTACTCGAAGTAGAGCCTTCAGCTACCGACGATGAGATTAAAAAGGCTTATAGGAAAATGGCTATGCGCTATCATCCTGATAAAGTGATACATTTGGGGCCTGAGTTTCAAAAGAGTGCTAATGAGAGATTTCAGAAAGTAAATGAGGCCTACGAAAAGATTAAAACTCAACGTGAATTTAAATGATTTATTAAGTCATTGAATGTCATGCCTTTGTAGGATTGGTGCCGTAAATGTGAATTTTTGTTTTCATATTTTTTTTGTCACTATGGATGTAAGTTATATTTTTGTGCCGAACTAATAAAGAATTACTATGTTGAAAGGAATATTATCAATTAGCGGGCAGAGTGGATTGTTTAAGTTGGTGTCCCAGACTAAAAATTCTATAATTGTTGAGTCATTGGTTGATGGGAAACGTTTTCCGGCTTACTCAACCTCGCGTGTAAGTGCCTTAGAGGATATCTCAATCTATACCGAAGAGGGTGATGTTAAACTTTCCGAGGTTTTTTCCAAGATATTTGACAAGTTTAATGGACAACCGGTTGAGTCAGCCAAAGCATCATCAGCCGAAGTAAAAAGTTTGTTTGAGTCGGTTCTTGCTGATTATGATAAGGATAAAGTGTACGTTTCCGATATCAAAAAGGTATTCAACTGGTATAATCTTCTCCTCTCCAAAGAGTTGATTAATACCGACGAAGCCGTTGATAATACTACTGCAAGCGAGAAGGAAAATTGATGGTGATGTGTAACTGACTGAAAATCTTTGCGATATTTGTAGTTTCAATATTTGTTGAAAAAAAACACACAAAAATCGCACAATTTATTTGGTAGTTAAATTACAATTGATTTATCTTTGCAGACGTTTTCCAATGGGAAAATCACTACATCAAAAGATGCGATAATTTTAAATATTGAATAGTAGAATTTAGTAAAAAAAGTTTTATAAAAATTTTGAGTATTCAATTTATAGTTTTATCTTTGCATCCGCTCTTAGAGATTAGGAGTTTTGATACGAATTAAGATCTTTGAAATATTGGATAAGTGCAAAAAGGAAAAAAGAGGTAAAAGCAATTCCGAGTCAATTAACAAA
>JBDHYT010000381.1:0-3235 GCA_039811485.1 Marinilabiliaceae bacterium
CACTGCCGGGATAACATGTGGCCTTATGACCACGAAGCAAGCCCAGACTGCCCGGAATCATTGGTGCAGCACAGATGGCAGCAATAAACTTATCGGCAGACACATACTGTTCAACAAGTGTATTAACATCACTGTTCTGAGCCAGTCTCTTGATACCCGGGCCGCCAGGAAGTACCAAAACATCGCCGTTATGGCTGCCTGCATCAGCAAGCAGAGCATCAGCTACAACCTTTATGCCGTGCGAGCCCGTCACCACTAACGAAGAGCCTGCCGCCAGGGTTATCACATCAAAACCTGCCCTACGCATTATATCAACGGGCACTATTGCCTCGGCCTCTTCAAATCCTTCGCCAAGAATCACCAACGCTTTAACACTCATCGTCTTTAAAAAATAAATATACTACAAAACAGCTTAAAATTAACAAATAAAAAATGAGAGTTGATACTATTAGAATTTTTCCCATAAGCGCAACTTCTCAATGCGCTCACTTATTGCCACTTGCGAACGATTAAGGAGTAGTGCAATCTGCCGGATTGGTTTTCCCTGCACAAAGAGCTGTTTCAGCTCCACGTCGTCTATTTTGCTCCACACATCGGCCACTCCACGCGACATACCCGGTGCACGAAACGTCATATTGGTAGTAACTCCATGCCCCCGGCCGGTATCAAGCCCCACCGGGACTAACTCTGCCGGAATATGCAGCTTAGCCTTGGTGCGTGTAACTGCAACATATAGCATATTAACCTCTTCCGAAAGAGCCGATGCACTTACCACACCTCCGCGCACTGCCGGCATTCTGTCGAGCAGCTGCTGTTCGTTCACAAAATCGTTACCCAGAAAAACCTCATCATACTCCATACCTTTACTTTTGTGTACGGTAGTAAAGGTGATGTCGGCAGTGGCTCTGCTGTCATGTTCAACACACAAAGACCTCAGCCTCTCCACATGTCCTGCAAGGCTCCCGCCATAACGGGTCACCAGATTGGCAAGCACCTTCAGCGACACATCGCCTGTGAGTGCGGCATACTGGATAATATCGTCGAATGTAGGCATCGACATCACCAGCGGATCTTTTATGGCCGACCTGTTTCCCTGGTGCAGATTAATCAAATCGTAAAGCGATGTGCCCGACTGGGTATAAATGTAGGATGATATTCCGCCCTCGAAGTATAGCTGCTTATAATCGTGGGAGTGAACCGCGAGGTCGATAGCCTTGGAGAGCAATACGGCATTGGTGCGTGCTATGAAGGCCCGGCTATCGATGGGGCGCGACGAATCGACACCGGTAAGCCTGGTATTGGGTGCGGCCATAAACAACGATTTCAGACTCAGTATTGAGCGTGCAAGCCGTGCAATATCGTTACCAAACCTGAAGCTTCGGCTGAGTGCCAGCCTTGCAAACCGCTCATCTTCAAGAGCATTCACAGCATAACGCCATCCGTATATCTGCTGATGGGTGTCGCCAATGATAATCTTCCGGCCAGGCTGGTTGAAGAAAACATCAAGCATCACGGGTGAGGCATCCTGCCCTTCGTCGAACATTATCAAATCGTAGGGTAGCCTCGGCTGCATAAGTTGGAAACGCTTCAGATAGAAGTCGTGAGTTATACCAATGCTTCCCGCCTCCATCAGCCGCAATAGCGAATGCACATAATGGAGGATACTGTCGTAGTGCTGCATCACAAAACTTCGTGCCGACATATCGGGGATAAACCGCTGGTATTCGGCCTCGGCAGGCGTGCCTGCTATATGGTTGCAATAGAAAAGGTAGCAATGCCACACATGATATGCCATCTTCAGATGGAGCTGCTCCTCGTTATCGACAGGGATATTAAGGACTGTTACCAGTTCGGAAGGCAGATAGCTGTTCCTGATGGTGAATGACGAATTGGGAATTACATATTTATAGGCAAGCGAATGGGCAGTCTCAACAGTAACATTGCCAATACGGTTGCTTTGAAACATTTTTTGGGCATGCTGACGCACCGATTTATTATAGGCAAGATATAAAATCCGTTTGTCGTGCCTTTTTCGTGCATATTCAATAATGGTGGTTGTTTTTCCGCTGCCGGCTACTGCATTTACAATCAAATCC
Organism: Marinilabiliaceae bacterium; assembly: GCA_039811485.1. Taxonomy (GTDB): domain Bacteria; phylum Bacteroidota; class Bacteroidia; order Bacteroidales; family Marinilabiliaceae; genus JAGPIS01. Next base: position 2,097 of record JBDHYT010000381.1, read on the forward strand.
TGCTCCGAATCGATGATTCTCTTCTGCTCTTGTGTCAATTCCATGATTACCCCTATCTGCAAAAAACCTAAAATAAAAGAATATAGCTTACAAATATCAGATGAAAAAAAGAGGATGTCAATAGAAATAAGTTGAAGATAAAGAGTTTAACACTTCGAAAAGATATTGCAAATAAATATTCAAAAGAGTATTACAAATAAGACAAACGATTATTTTTCTGCCCAATATTTTTGTATTTTGCGTTATTAATCACCAAAAACATCTGCAACAATGTCGCACGATCACGATCACGGCCATCACAGTCACGGCCATCACCACCATCATATATCCGAAAGGCTCAACAAGGCATTCACCATCGGCATAGTAGTCAATCTATTATATGTAGTAATCGAGATGAGTGCAGGGTTTTGGCTCAATTCACTTGCATTGATTTCTGATGCCGGCCACAACTTCACCGATGTTATTTCGCTGATACTTGCGATGCTGGCCTTCAAACTTGCATCAAAACCCTCCAACAACCAGTTCACTTACGGTTATCGGAAATCGACAATACTCGTATCGCTTACCAATTCGGTGATTCTCTTTATAGCCATTGGAGCAATATTGTGGGAGAGCATCGACCGACTGAACCATCCGGTGGAACTTAATGGAGAATGGATTGCCGTTACGGCGGGTATAAGCATACTGATAAACGGGATTAAGGCCTTTTTGTTTTTCAAGGATCAGTCGCGCGACCTCAACGTGCGCGGTGCCTATCTGCACATGCTTGCAGATGCAGCAGTATCGGTGGGTGTTGTAATATCGGGACTCTTTATTATATGGTTTAAGATTTACTGGATCGACCTGGTGACAAGTCTGATAATTGTTGTGGTAATATTCTATTCCACCTGGCATCTGTTCAGGGACAGTCTGTTGCTGGCTCTCGATGGCGTGCCGTCGGGCATTGATATTGAAGATGTTACCGCAGCCATAGGACAGGTGGATGGTGTTGAGACGAGCCACCACCTGCATGTGTGGGCCATCAGTACCACTCAAAATGCAATGACGGCTCATATTGTTATTGCATCGCACAGCAGCATGGAGCAGCTGGCAGCCATCAGGCAGAAGATAAAAGAGGAGCTGAACAAATTAAATATTCA
>JBDHYT010000382.1:0-3226 GCA_039811485.1 Marinilabiliaceae bacterium
AAGGTTCTGCCAGTCTGCGGAACCATCAAAAATAACATCATACACCTCACGGAAGTCATCCTGCTTCATACACTCACTAATGGTATTCCTGATCTCTTCACGCGACGGCCATATATCCTTCAGATAGACAGGCAGTCCGTTGAGATCAAAATCAATGGGATCATGAATAAGGTCGATATCCACACGGCCTGCCAGTGCATAGGCAACCACCAGCATCGGTGACATAAGGAAATTCATCTTCACCTGCGGATGTACCCTGGCCTCAAAATTACGGTTACCCGAAAGCACCGATGCAACCACCAGTTCACCTTTATCAACCGCCTCGGCTATGGCAGGTGGTAACGGCCCTGAGTTACCGATACATGAAGTACATCCATAACCAACCGTATGAAAGCGCAATGCATCAAGATCATAATTCAGCCCCGAACGCTCCAGGTATTTAGTAACAACCTTTGAACCCGGTGCCAGTGATGTTTTAACCCACGACTTGGTTCTCAACCCACGCTCAACAGCCTTTCGGGCAAGCAGGCCTGCACCTATCATCACTGCCGGGTTGGATGTGTTGGTGCAACTTGTTATTGCAGCAATAACCACACTTCCGTCACTTACCACATATTCGCGGTTTTTCTCTCTGATACGCACTGCACGATGCTCATTATCGGCAATCACTTCAGGCTTATTATCACACCCTGCAGGAACTTTACCCCTCGAAAACTCAGTACCCGAGCCTCCTTCAATAATCATTGCATATTCGGCACGATGATCCTTTGGCTGATAATTACGGCTGAACTCATTTTTAAGAATCTCAGTAAATTTACTGCTAAGATCCTTAACAAAAATCTTATCCTGAGGTCGTTTGGGTCCTGAAACTGTGGGTTCGAGAGTTGACAAATCAAGCTCTACAACTTTTGAATAGGCAATTGATGATGAATCGGTGCGCCACAGCATATTTTCATGGCAATAGGCCTCAACAAGTTTTATCTGCTCTTCGCTCCTGTTGGTTGAGCGCATATACTCAAGGGTTTTGTCATCGATGGGGAAATAGGTTACTGTGCAGCCAAACTCAGGTGACATATTCGATATTGTTGCCCTGTCGGTAACAGTAAGATTATCAAGGCCATCGCCAAACACCTCAACAAACTTACCAACCACGCCGGTATCGCGCAGAAGCCTTGTTACTGAAAGTACAAGATCAGTAGCCGTGCACTGTTCAGGAATCTTACCGGTAAGTTTAAGACCTACCACCTCGGGGCATGTAAAGAATATGGGCTGACCAAGCATTGCAGCTTCTGCCTCAATACCGCCAACTCCCCATGCCATAACACCAATACCGTTAACCATTGGAGTATGGGAGTCGGTACCAACCAAAGAATCAGGGAAAAGCCATCCATCGGCAGCTGTAATGCCTTTGGCCAGATACTCAAGATTCACCTGGTGGCATATTCCCATTCCGGGTGGAACTACTGTGAAATTTTTCAATCCTTTCTGAGCCCATTTAAGAAGTTCGTAACGCTCCCTGTTACGTTCAAATTCAAGCTCAACATTTTTATTATAAGAGTAATCGGTACCATAAAAATCAACCTGCACAGAGTGATCGATAACCAGATCGACGGGTATTGCAGGGTTTATCCTGCTGCCATCCTTACCATGACGAACAAATTCGGCCCGGAGCGAAGCCATGTCAACCACTGCCGGCACTCCGGTGAAATCCTGCATCAGCACACGGGCAGGCATAAACGGCACATCGCTATCGGCCGGCGAAGGGCTCCAGTTTAAAAGAGTGCTGATATGATTACCGGTAATGCTGAATTCGTTATGATTCCGAAGTACATTTTCAATCAGAATCCGGATGCTGAACGGCAGTCTGGCAACAGTATCTTCACCCAGCTCCTTTAACGAGCAGAAGTTATACTTTTTGCCATCAACTGTTATCTCCCTGACTGACCTGGCTTTAGAGTATTTCATAAGTTTATATTTAGGTTAAAAACAGATAATCAGATTATTTCATCCTGAAATATAAATTTAATGAAATTAAAAAAGCCTGTCAAATTAAATTGTCAGCCAATAATTGCGCTGTTAATCAGAAGAAAATAAAAAATCCCCCTCATTATAAAATGAAGGGGATAGAATATTACCGGTTTAGAAATTTGTTATGGTAAACACAGCATAGAAGCAGTGTACCCTGTCGGTATTTGAGCAGAATGGGCCGGCTAACAATGTTCCGTATTTATATTTTGCAGATTCCCGCTGAAGGGCATCTTTTGAAACCAATACCTCAGACAATAATCTGTCAACCTTTTCTACTCTGTTCATTCCATGAAAACCCAAGGCCGCCAAGTCATTATCCTTATGATTGGTATTCACATTCATAAGCACCCTAACCATAATATTGTTTTTTGCCACAAGTTCAGGATCGAGAGTTACATTCCATTTACCGTCAGCCACATTTTTAATTACCTCAGCGGCTGGACGCCTGTTTTGCCTGATATCATCATAATTAATAACATTCCGTTGAGGATCGTTTTTAGCCTTATTCCAGATATCTTTAGAGGCAATAATTTTTACGGGAGTTTTTGAGTCATTGGTTTCCCACAATTCCACTCTAACTGTTCCCCATGCATAACTACAATCGCCTCCATGAATCTGATCTATGGCAACATTGTGAAAATCAATCAATATTCCCTTTGCCGAGTTACAAATCCGTTCGGTATAAGACACAGTACTGTTGGTTGCAACGGTAGCATTATCGTTCATATATTTCATTTCGTAGCTAACTGCAACCGGAGGCACATTAGGATTTAGTTGAAGACCGTTTTTAACATACCGGTCAAATTCACCCAAAGAGTTGGGACTATTCACATTTACCGTATTCGAGGCATCACCACCAAAAAAGAATCCCTTTATCTCGAGTGAGTTAAGAAGTTTATTAAATCTGACATCAGCGTTGGCTCTTGCAGCAGCCGAGCCCTGATTATACTGAAAGTCAAGAGCTGCCCTGATTGATTCCTGGGCTGAGTCGGATGCAATCATCAGGTATCCCAGACGGCCATAATTAACTTTATTGACGTAAACCAGGTTTGGCATTGATTCGGCATTGGTAATCAATGATTTGCCATTCTGTTTGTTTAGGAATACCGAAAAATAGACCTGGGTAAGCTTGGCAATAAAAACATTTTTACTTGTCCGTTTCAATGAGTTGAGTTCGGCATTTAGATCGACACCGTAG
>JBDHYT010000383.1:0-3208 GCA_039811485.1 Marinilabiliaceae bacterium
CGGAAATATTCGTCTTGCCAGTCTGTATTAACATCACCGTATGTTTTAGATGCCCCGCTGTAGATTGGAGTTGAAATCCATGGTGAGGTCAAACGCGGGACCTGAGAACCACGGTAGGCCAAGGCATATTTCTTGAACCCGGCAACATCAAGAAGGTCCAACCTTTGAGTTACTTTCTGAATTCCTGCACTACCGTTATAGGTTACACTTAGTTTCCCATCTTTATATCCTTTTTTAGTGGTAACGATTACTACACCATTTGTAGCTCGTGAACCGTAAATTGCTGCTGCAGAAGCATCTTTTAATACATCAATACTCTTAATATCATTGGCATCTATAGCTTCCAGGCTTTTTGTAGGCATTCCATCAATAACATATAACGGGTCGGCGGCAAAGCTCAATGAGCTGATACCTCTTATTCGTACAATTGGCTTTTCACCCGGACTACCATTATTTATTACCGACACACCCGGAGTGCGGCCTTGCAGTGCTTGTGAAGGGCTGGCTACAGGCATTTCATTAAGTGTTTTACCTGTAATAGAACTAATTGAGCCGGTCAGGTCAGTTCGTTTCTGTACACCATAACCTACCACAACCATCTCTTCCAATGCTGTGAGTTTTTCCTTTAAAACAATATTAAAGGTTGTGCGTCCCGACACAGTAAACTCCTGCTCTTCATAGCCAATAAAAGTGACAATTAGTGTGGCATTATCATCCACAATCAGTCTGAATGCACCATTAACATCAGTGATAGTTCCATTGGTCGTTCCTTTTTCAATAATGTTAACACCAATAATAGAATTACCATTAATGTCAACTACAGTACCTGTAATTGTTTTTTTCGATGATTGTTGTATTATAGAATGCTCTTCCTTTGTAACAATAATATGCGCCCCCTCCATAGCATAGCTCAGATCTTTACCGCTAAACATTGAGTTTAATACGTTGGATACAGTAGTTTGATTGGCACGTACTGATACTGTGGTTTCTACATCAACTTCGTTGTTGTAAATAAACAGATAGTCAGTCTGATTCTCAATCTCATTGAATGCCTCTCGCATGGTAACATTTCGTTTATTTATAGTTACCCGCGCATTCTGCGACAGACTAGTCTCGGCAAATGTGCAAAATACCGAAATGAAGAGCAATAAAACAGTGGTTCTCATAATCATCAAAAAATGACTTGATGGCAATAACCGTTTTAGATTATCGCCCGACAAATAATAATTTTTCATACATTTGTAAATGTTTGAGTTAATACTTTAATCTTATTCCTATTGGGGTGTTGGCGAAAAACTTAAGGATTGGCAGATGTTGGCGCATCTGCCAATTAACTTTTCGCCTGATGAGATTATACATTTATTTCATAGGCGGTTGTTTTATGGTTATTATTCCGGTTACTTCATCTCTCTCATAATTAAAACTAATACTACGTTGCAGGACTCGCAAAGAGTATTCTACCCCATCAGACTGACGCAGTTTCCCGCTATATGTATGCTGTGGTAATTTTTTCATCTCAATTACAATTTTGACATTAAAATACTTCTCCAACGAATGAAGAATTTCTTCGAGTTTTGCATTATTAAACGCAATTAAACCTTTGCGCCACAAATACTTATCCTCACTACTAATAGTACTTACCTGTAACTTACCATTTTCTATTGTGACTTTTTCTTGCGGCTTAAGTGTCATATTTACCAAAGAATCATTGATACAGTCCACCCTACCTTCAAAAAGTGATGTTTCAAAAGAGTTACTTTTGGAGTAAGATTCTACATTAAATTTAGTACCAGTGGCACGCACATCATATTTGTCAGTTTTCACTATAAATGGATGTTCCTTATCACTCTTTACTTCAAAAAATGCCTCTCCATCAAGATGAACAACTCTATTGTCTCCCTTAAATTGAGATGGATAGACAAACTTACTGTTTGCATTAATCCACACATTACTATTGTCCGAAAGAATAATATTAACCCTTTGCCCCGGAGGGACAATAACAGTATTATAACTTTCAGTATCATTACTTTTATTGGTAATATAGTTTATGCTTCCCACTGTAACCAGAGTAGCAATTACAGCTGCCGCTGCCGATATAATCCAGGAGGGAACCCGACGCCCTTTTTGTTTTGCAGTACTACCCGAAAACAATGATGCATCATATAGTGCTCTTTCACGATTAAAAATGGTGATATTTTCAGGGGAAGAGTCAAGCCACTGCCTAATCTCAACCTCCTGACTATGCGAGGTAGTACCTTCAAAAAATCTAATTAATTTATCTCTGTTCATTCTGTGTAGTCATCTGTTCTTATATAATAACAAATGAACTCACGAATACCCTAAACGGATTTAAACATTTTTTCAGGAAAAATAAAATAAAATCACAACAGGAAGATACTCTTTTAACGAGACACGCATTAATTGAAGGGCCTTAGACATGTGATATTCAACGGTTTTACTATTCACATCAAGCTTTTGGGCAATCTCGGAATAAGTTAAACCGTCATATCGATTAAGTGTGAAAATTTCCTTTGTTTTGGCGGGCATCTTTTCGAGAGTGGCATCAATAAGCTGTGATATTTCATCGGAAAAGATAAAATCAGGGTCACAAGCCTCCAAACTGTTTATGTTCAATGACAATTTCCACTCTTCATGCTCTGATATTTCTTTCTCAACCCTTTGCTTTATTTTAATATGCTGAAGATGATTTAGACATTTATTTTTTATGATGGTAAGAATATAAGCCTTAGGTTTACTGTCGCTGGCTAAAGAATTACGATTATTCCAATAAAGAGTGAACGCCTCGGACACAAAATCTTCGGCCAACTCATAATCTTTAATATAACCAACAGCAAAACGAACAAAGCGAGAGTGCGACTCATTATAAAGTGAGTTGAATTCTTTCAGTTCATCTTTGTTCATCTTACTGTAATTTTACATTTTTATACAAAAATACTCAAAACTATATCACACACAATAAAAATTATCAAATAAAAATCCGAAGGCTAAGAAGCATTCGGATTTTTTTATAAATATCAAAATCCCAATATAGGTGATAGTAATCATATTCAAAACACAATAGGTGATGCTAAATTACGCAACACATTAACAACACTCCATCCTGCAATATCGGCATTGGCACTGTAAACATCAATAATTGCCCTGACATCATTATTTTTTATTTCAATACGATGATCATCACCAATAA
>JBDHYT010000384.1:0-3196 GCA_039811485.1 Marinilabiliaceae bacterium
TGCACGGTCGAAGTTGATACCTATCAGACTGCCGTCAGCATTCAGTACAGGGCTGCCTGAGTTGCCTCCTGTGGTGTGGTTGGTAGCTATAAAACAAACCGGCACCGTATTGCCAAGCGCATAACGGCCATAATCTTTGGTATTATACAGTTCTTTAAGCCTCTCTGGCACACGGTAATCGTAAACGTCGGGATTGTCTTTCTCCATTATTCCCTCAAGGGTTGTCTGGTGGGTGAAATATACACCGTCACGCGCTTCGTAACCTCTCACTTGTCCGTAGGTAACACGTAGTGTGAAGTTGGCATCGGGATAAAAACGCCGTTCGGGCTGGAACTCCATTTGGGCAGCCATATATTTTTTGTCGAGCAGGTCAATCTCCTGTTTTGCTTTAATCATATTGTTGTAAACCTGTTCGCCATAAAATTTCAACAATGACAGCGTAAGTGAGAATGCCGGATCTTTTCGTAGCTTTTCTACGCTTTTATTGTTCCATCCCTCAAGCAGTGCGTTCACCTCCTTTTGCGATGTGAAAATTGTTTTAGCAAAAAGATTTTCCACATAGAGGTTGATGTTTCCTTTGAATTTTTTATCAATCTCCTGAAACACAGGAGGGAGGAATGATTCAGGAACATTCTTTCTGAAATTCTCGAGCATGGCGGCAGTCATCTCTTTGTCGAGTGCCTTATTGTAATCCTTGTAAAACTCAGCAATTTCGGGTTTGATGTTCTTCATCATACCATCCTTCTTTTCGTCGGTCTTGGAGTCGGATAAGTACAAATTGTAAAGTGGCATAACTATTCGTGCAGCCGAAACGGTCTCTATGCCTCCTCTCGATATTAGCTCCGACATAAAATCGGTGGCCAGTCGGTAAGGGGTATATTGAGTATATAGTCTTTCGTAGTTATCCAATAATGAGCCATATTGCGTTGTGCGGGTGGCGTCGGCACCAACCCATTTCTGAAATTCGACTTCATATTGTTGCTTTTTGCTAACTGCATCAAGTATCGCAAGTCCGCGGTTTTCGCCAATCCATTTTTTCCATGCATTTGATGTTGATGCATTTTTGGCTGCATACTGAATCCTAACCTGGGCATCAGCCTCCTGGTGTCGGTTCATAATCTCCAGTTTGCGGGTGCGAAGATCGATAAGTTTAGGGTTGATGGTTTCGGTAAGCATGCTGATGTGGAACGATGGAACATACTCGTAAGTGGTTCCGGGATAGCCAAATACCATTGTGAAATCGCCTTCGCTGACACCTTTAAGGCTGATGTCGAAGTGTTTCTTCGGATGATAGGGCACGTTGTCGGGTGAGTAGTCGGCAGGCTTGTTGTCTTTACCGGCATAAATCCTGAAAAGCGAAAAGTCGCCAGTATGGCGGGGCCAACTCCAGTTGTCGGTGTCACCGCCAAATTTTCCGATTGCCGATGGTGGTGCCCCAACCAGACGCACATCTTTAAACACTTCATTTACAAACAAAAAGTATTGGTTGCCGTTGTAGAATGGTTTCACCACGGCAGAGTAGTGTGTTCCTTCAACGGCTTTTTTTCTTATTCTCTCAATATTTTTCAAAATTATGGCATTTCTCTCGGCCGGCTGCATATTGTCGTCAACGCCTTCCAGCACCTGGGTGGTAACTTCGTCCATCCTTACCAGAAAAGTAACTGAGAGCCCCGGATTGGCAAGCTCTTCTGCTCTATTCATAGCCCAAAAACCGTTGGTCAGATAGTCGTGCTCTACCGAGCTGTGGCTTTGAATCTGGCCGTATCCGCAATGGTGGTTGGTAATGAGCAAACCGTCGTTGCTGATAAGCTCGCCGGTGCAGCCTCCGCCAAAAATTACCACTGCATCTTTGAGGCTGGCCTGGTTAACCGAATAGACATCATCGGCCGATAGTTTGAAACCAAGACGGTGCATCTCTTCGATGTTGTATTTTTTCAGCAACATGGGAATCCACATGCCTTCATCGGCAACTGCCGGCCTAATGGTTGCAGCCAGCAGTGCGAGAATCAGAAATAATTTTTTTCTTTTCATTCCGTATATGTTTTGTTTTCTGTTATTCAATTGTTTTCTGTTTTATCCTTTCCGTTGATAATGATGTTGCTGGTATTGTTTGTATGTCAGTGTGTTAGGTGGGTTTGTGATAAAACGGATAAAGCTTAATCAGACCCGCCGATTAAGCAAATATAGGATAAAATAATTTAAAATTGGATAAAGTTGACCCCGGTGATGTGTTGTGGTGGTGCTAAGATGGTGATTAGTAGTAGGATAGGCGTTATAGTCTTTGCAGTTCGGCATAAAGCTGCTGAACCGGAAGTCCCATAACGTTGTAAAACGACCCTTCGATATAGTCTATCGCCACCATGCCAATCCACTCCTGAATGCCGTATCCGCCAGCCTTGTCGAATGGTTTGTAGCGGTTGATGTAATATGTTATGTCCTCTTCGGATATCCGCTTGAAAAAGACTTTTGTCTTAACCGAAAAGGAGCGTTGCACATCGGGTGTGGTAATTGCCACTCCTGTTATCACTTTGTGGTTGCGCCCCGACAGAAGTCTCAGCATCTCTGCAGCCTCAACGGCATCGGCAGGTTTGCCTAATATATTCCCCTCGCAAACTACTATGGTATCGGCCGTTATCAGTAGTAAGTTGTCTCTTTTGATTTCCGTCTGGTAAGCCTTTGCCTTTTTTACTGCCAGAAATTCGGCAATCTCCTTTTTCTTTATCGTGGTGGGATACTCTTCGTCAACTCCTTCTTTTACCATCACAGTGAAGTTCACATCCAGCGACTTAAGCAATTCCTGACGACGTGGCGAATTACTTGCCAGCACCACATTGTATTTTAACAGATTTTCTAACATCTATAATCAATTAGCCCGGCAAAAATATTAAAAATAGGTTGAAAACTATCTATATAACATGCCAATAAGAATAATAAAAAGAATTCCTGCCAGCATAACCAGTTTGCTGACTGTGCCTGCGCGGCGGAAAATCTTTTGCCTTCGGGCCAAATGTATTTGTACCATCAGCAATAGAATAGGAATAGTAAGCAGTACTGCAATATATGGCAATACCAAAGGTACGTTGCGGAGCTGCGGCACAACGAGATAGACCACCCATATTGCGGCCAGCATAAAGCCAAGTAGCAGATTAACAACTATTTTGGAGTTGATAATACCCATCTCGATAGGCAGGGTCCT
>JBDHYT010000385.1:0-3190 GCA_039811485.1 Marinilabiliaceae bacterium
CCGAACAGAGAAGTTAAGCTTGTCCGCGCCGATGGTACTGCGATTAAGTGGGAGAGTAGGTCGCCGCCGTTTTAAAGGGAATCCCCGGTATGAATCCATGCCGGGGATTTTTGTGTTTTATAAGGTTTGGATTACACACGGATGACACGGATGGCACGGAAAACATGGATGATAAGGCTATGATGATGCCGCATAAGTGCATGATGCGTTTGCCGTTTTTTCAGCATAGTTTTTTGCTTTAAAAACGGTCAACCAATATCAGGGAATGGCAAAATTACAACTCTCAACTTTCAATTGTCACTTGTTTAAACCCTTCCCCGCCTCGTTCGATAAAAAAAAGGCTGCCGAGGCAGCCCTTTTTTGAATGAATTAGAAATTTTAAGAACCAGCATTAGTGTCCCACCATAAGCGGGTTCCTCCGGTATCTGGTCCTCCAAGCAGAATTATCGCTTTGTCAACTTCTGATTTGTTATCGCGATATTCATCCTGTGAGAATGGTAAACGACGAATCTTAATATTGGAGTCGATTGTGCCCGCACTGTTGTTTACTGCCATTGGGAACTGCTTAGGATATCCGGTTCTTCTGAACTCACTCCAGGCTTCCTGTCCATCAGGAAACATAGCAATCCATTTTTGGGTAATTATCTTTTCTAATTTTTGTTCGTTTGAAACCGTTGCATCCCATTTTACCGTTACCGTAGAGGCTGCCTCAATATCATATTCCGGTGCTTTAGGATCTTTATAGTCGGTGGGCATTGTTGTGCCTGACAGATAGGTGTCCGAACCATCGGTCTGCCAATACTGGAAAGAAGCCCTTATGCCATTTTCGTAGAAAGACTCAGGTGTGCCTCCCATAGCCCAACCTCTTAATGCCCCTTCGGCACGAAGAAATGCAACTTCAGCAGCATTTAAAAGACAGATGTCGTTAGAGTTTTTCTTGTCAACTTTCCAAGCTTCACCAAGATTGGAGTATCCCTCACGTAATCCTTTGTCGACAACCTTGATACCTTGTCTGATACCGATATATTTGCCGTTGACTTTGGGATCCTTATCGGTGGCTGGTGAGAAGAATATCTGCATGCGTGGATCGTTGAGTCCTGTTAAAATCGATTCCATATCGGCACTCATCCTGATGTCATTGTAGTCGTAGGCCATCGTGTTGAGCGGATTGCGCATTGTTTCGGTTGATACTATAAAGTTGTCTTTGTTCGATTCAATAACTCCGTATGGGTCGGTAACTGCCTTTTCGGCCTGAATCTTTGCAATGTCTGGTTTAACCTTCGAAATTCTTAAGGCAAGACGTAGGCGTAGTGAATTGGCATATCGCATCCATTTGGTATAGTCGCTCTTGTAAACAATGTCGTAATTCTTAATTGCTTTTACCCCTTTTCGGTCACTTGCAAAGAAGGCTTTCAGCAATTCTTGGGCTTCATCAATTTCCTGGAAAAACTGAGTGTAAACACTCTCCTGTGAATCGTAGGCTACCGATACTCCTCCTTTGCCAAATTGTGAATATGGAATTGGCCCGTAGCAGTCGGTGTTACGCATCATTGCTGTAACCTTTATTATGCTGGCTACTGCATATATTTCGGGAAACTCGTTTTTTTCTTTTGTGAGTTTTTTTAATGCAAGCCAGGGAGCCATAACCCGTTCGTTATACATCTTAAACGACCATAGATTCCAGCCACCCATAAGGTTGTAGTTTGCATTGTTCTTATCGCCGTTAAACGGTGTGGGTGGAGCCAGATATCCCGAAAAAATATCAGCACTAAGGTTTTGTGCAATCTGGAAGTCCCAATCCCAATTGTTGGCATTGCTGTAGATAGATTTCTCCATCTGGGTTATGTATCCGCCCAGGTATAGCCAGTCGCCCTTCTCTAAGTTGGGAGTTACTGCATAAGGGTCGGTGTTGAAGTCTTCGAATCTGTCCAGATTACAGCCCGAGAATGCAATGAGGAGACTTGGAACTGCAATTCGGATTATATTTTTAAATGTTTTCATAATCACAAATCATCATTAGAGGTTAATATTAATGCTAAAGCCTATATTACGCGACATTGGTATGCTGAAGTTGTCAACGTTGGAAGTACTGTTTGTTGTTGTTGACAATACCATTTCGGGATCAAACGGAGCATCTCTGTAAATATAGAATAAGTTGCGGCCAATCAATGACAGTCTTACATTGTTTACGTATTTTACACGGCTGACAATGCTCTTTGGCAGGTTATAACCTACTGATAATTCGCGCATTCTGATGTTGGTAGCTTTGTACATGGCCAGTTCGCCTTCTTTTGAATTGTACCAAACCTGTGCATCTATTTTTTTGCTGTATGTGTTACCATCGGTGGTTACAGCAGGTACACTGATTCCGCCGTTATCACGCGCATCGGCACTCTCTTGGCTTCGGCCATATTTATTGAGCATGGCTTGTGTTGACGATATTACTTTCCCGCCAAAACGTCCGTCGAATTGAAAGTTTACATCAAAATTTTTGATGGTAAACTGGTTGTTCCATCCAAGCATGAACTTGGCATTTACGTTTCCAATGTATGTTTCAACATCAGCCTCCTGAAGTTGCTGTTTGCCTCCTTCTTCTTTTACGATTATTCTACCCTGATTGTCGTATTTTGCACGTTTCATATACATCTCACCCCACTCTTTTCCTTCCTTCAAAAGGTAGGTGAAACCGCCAGAAGTGAGTTTCATTCCTGTTTCTTTATATTGTTCGGGAAGTGAAACTACTTTGTTTTTGTTGGTTGTGAAGTTTAATGTGCTGTTCCATGTTAAAGTCTCATTACGGATAGCCTCAACCCCTAAAGTGGCTTCGAAACCTGTATTGCGGATTTCGCCTGCATTGATATAATATTTGGAGTATCCTGTGCCACTTGGTGCATCAACAAGGAAGTACTGATTTTTTGTGTCGGTACGGTAAAGTGCCATGTCGAAGTTGATGCGGTTATTGAACAATCTCAGGTTTAAGCCGGCCTCATAAGCTGTAGATTTTTCGGGTTTAAGGTCGGTAAACGGAGCAATGGTGTTGGTCTCCACATCTCCCGATTCGTTGAGTGAGTTATATACAATGGTTTTTCCCCAGGGCATATCGTTACCCACCTGTGTAGCCGAAAGGCGTAGTTTGCCTGAAGTCAGCCATTGCGGACGGCTATCAGTCCTGTTAAGCATTTCGGTGAAA
>JBDHYT010000386.1:0-3184 GCA_039811485.1 Marinilabiliaceae bacterium
GCAGGAGATGTAAAGAGGGTACTGCAAAGTTTCAGGTTTTCGGGCATGATTACTACAGCGGAAGAAGAAGAACTTAATAGTCTAATAACGGGCAAAATTTCAGAGCATCCCCAATGGTTTGACGGCAGCCATACCATATATGCCGAAACATCGATACTTACCACATCGGGCAACTACCGCCCCGACAGGGTGATGACACTGGGTAGTAAAGCTGTGGTGGTTGACTACAAATTTGGTCAGACACATTCCGACAGCTACTACGAACAGGTAAAAAGATACCGGCAACTGCTTCAAAAAATGGGGTTTGCCGAAACCGAGGCTTACATCTGGTATTTCAACGAAGATAACGGAATCAAAGATGTGGGCTCGGAACCACAACAAGGAAAGCTATTTTGATTTTTTCTTGCGTTTACGCTCAACAGAATAGCCGAACTTACCTATTTTTTTGCCCGTCTCGTAGTAATGACCATGCGAATAACTGATTAATTGGGCCAGCGAGAGGTCGAAGGCCCCGGTAACGGGATCGATATACCTCTCGTCGGCCATCACATTCACAACCTTTGCAATAAACATGTGATGGGTACCAAGTTCGCGCATCTCCACCACTTTGCACTCAATATTCACAGGCGATTCCTCTATAACCGGAGCCGATACCACCGAAGCTTTTCCAGGAGTAAGCTTCATTGCTTCAAACTTTTCGTATTGCCGTCCCGAACGCACACCGCACCAGTCGGTAGCAAAGGCCAACTCCCTGGTTGTGAGGTTAATGACAAATTCCCCTGTATCCTTAAGAATCTGGTAAGAGTGGCGTCCGGGCCTTACCGATATGTAACACATTGGCGGATCGGAACATATCGTTCCAGTCCAGGCAATGGTAATGATATTGTAATTCTCGGGACTACTACCCACGCTCACCATAACTGCCGGCAATGGATAAATCATATTGCCCGGCTTCCAGTTAACTTTTGCCATAAATCCTGTTGCACAACTCCGGAAAAAGGAGTTCTATTCAAAATAGTATATTATCTTACAGATCAAATGATTACCAAATGTTCTTCTGATGTTATCTTCTCGCAGTAGTGGCATCTAAGCTCCAATGGTTCCTTCTCCTCAAGCACAAATCGGGTCACCATCGATTCGTTATTGGATATACATTTGGGATTGAAACACTTAACATATCCAACCACTTCGGAAGGGATTTCAACAAGCCGCTTCTCCACCACCTGATAATCTTTAATGATATTCAGTTTGGCCTGCGGTGCCACAAGGGCAATCTTATCTATCTCTTCATCGGCAAAATACTTGTCGGCGATTTTTATGATGCTTTTACGACCCAGTTTTCGACTTTCCAGATTGTTGCCAAAAGTAACCTGATTGGTTGTAATGTCGAGTTTTAGAATTGAGATTACCTTAAAAAGGTTCGCTGCAGGAATGTGGTCTATAACTGTTCCATCTTTAATGGCCGACACCATCAACTCCTTGTTTGTATTTAGCTTTGTCATAAGATATCAATTATTTAAGTCCTAAAATAGCAGCCATTACAGCCATCCTTGCAAACACTCCGTTGTGAGCCTGTTCAAAGTAGTAGGCCTTAGGATTATTGTCAACATCGGTAGAAATCTCGTTGACCCTTGGCAGGGGATGCAAAATCCGAAGATTTGGTTTGGTATTTGCCAACATCTGATTGTTAAGCACATATACGTTTTTCACCCTTTCATACTCCATCAGGTCGGAAAAACGCTCCTTCTGCACCCGTGTCATATACAGAATATCTACCTCATCAATCACATCGGCAATTTCGGCATGCTCGGAGAATGGTATTTTGTGCTGACGCAAAAATGTTTTGTACTCCTGTGGGATTCGCAACTCTTCGGGCGCCACGAAATAGAATGTAGGTTTAAAATGCGACATGGCCATAAGGAGCGAATGAACAGTGCGGCCATATTTGAGGTCGCCAACCATGGCTATTTTCAGATCTTCAAATTTACCCTGAGTTTTGATAATCGAATAGAGGTCGAGCATTGTCTGTGTGGGATGCTGGTTGGCACCATCTCCGGCATTAATCACAGGCACCGACGATTGTTCCGAGGCATATCTGGCGGCTCCCTCGAGCGGATGACGCATCACAATCAGGTCGGCATAGTTGGCCACCATCTTAATGGTATCCTTAAGCGACTCGCCTTTGGTGGTTGATGATGACGACGAATCGGTAAATCCCACCACCCTGCCTCCAAGGCGATTGATGGCCGTTTCGAAGCTAAGACGGGTACGGGTTGACGGTTCAAAAAAGAGGCTTGCCACAATCCTGCCTTCAAGCAGATTCTGATTGGGGTTGGCCTCAAAATCAGCTGCCATTTCCATTATACGCAGAATCTCATCCTTGGAGAAATCGGTAATTGATACTAAACTCTTATTCTTCATTGTTTATAGTTTTACAGGCATGAATAACCGAAAGTAGCTTTGATAACATAAAAAAGAAACCACAAAAAAACCTGCCATAAAATGACAGGTTTTATATAAATAGTAGTTGTAATTGCTAAAATATGATGGTACGGATAAAAAATCAAGAGTTTGAACCGATATATCGGTCTCTCCTGCTCTGCTCGCTATGATTTTTAATCTCTGCATACCGAATTACAAATTTAAGTTATGACAAATTAAGTTCCAAGATAATTACAACTTTTTATGAGATTTTTTTTATCTTGTTCAAGTTGTATTTTTGTTTGGAAATTAATTCAATGATAGGATGAAAAATATATTGAGAACAACAGCTGCCGCATTGCTTATTATTGCCGCACAGGCAGTTGAGGCAGCAAAGAAAACCGACAAAGCCTACGGAAAAGTTACTTACGGCTTTGTGTACAACGGCAAGGAGAGCAATCACTCACCAATGTTGTATGTAGAATATTCGCAAGGTGTGGCAAAAGTGTGGCAGGATGCTCCATCGGTGAAAAAACTGATTCCTGGCTATGCTTCGGAGGCCACCATAATCGATTACAACGACCAGACAGTTTACCGGATATGCAGTTTTGACGATGGCGACAGTTTTTATGCCACTACACCCTTCGACAAAATCAACAAAGTGGACTATACCGGTGAAACACGCAAAATATTGGGTTACAACTGCAAAAAGGCCACTACTGTAATCAATTCCAACCGGATAGATATCTGGTACACCGAAGAT
>JBDHYT010000387.1:0-3172 GCA_039811485.1 Marinilabiliaceae bacterium
GGTTGCCTGTAATCATCCCTATGGTGTTGGGCAGGGCCTGCAGCTTGTTGCAGTGGGCACGTATCAGCTCAAACACATCGGGGTTCTTCTTCTGCGGCATGATGCTCGACCCGGTTGTCATGCTGTTTGGTAACTTCAGGAAACCAAAATTCTGACTTGTGTACATACATCCGTCAACAGCAAGGCGACCGATTGTGGTTGCTACCGATGCCAGCGCAAATGCTATCATCCGTTCTGTTTTCCCGCGTCCCATCTGTGCATATACCACATTGTAGTTCAGGTCGCTGAAGCCAAGAAGCTTTGTGGTCATCGTTCTGTTGAGCGGGAATGACGAGCCGTAACCTGCTGCTGCACCAAGCGGATTCTGGTTGGTTACCTTCCAGGCTGCATGCATCATGTGAAGGTCGTCCGACAGGCTTTCGGCGTATGCACCAAACCACAAACCGAATGATGATGGCATTGCCACCTGAAGGTGTGTGTATCCGGGAATCAG
The DNA here is from genome assembly GCA_039811485.1 of Marinilabiliaceae bacterium. Lineage (GTDB taxonomy): Bacteria > Bacteroidota > Bacteroidia > Bacteroidales > Marinilabiliaceae > JAGPIS01. The sequence continues at coordinate 494 of JBDHYT010000387.1, forward strand.
AACATCTTTATGCTCTTCGCTTTTGCGTTGCAGTGCCTCAAAGAGCAGGGTCATCTTATTGACCACCTCTTCAAGGCGGGCACGACTGAAAAGCTTCAGGTCGAGCAACACCTGGTCGTTGCGCGAGCGGCCGCTGTGTACCTTCTTGCCGATGTCGCCAAGGGTGCGGGTAAGCATCAGCTCTACCTGTGAATGCACATCCTCAATTCCCTCCTCGATGACAAATTCGCCGGAAGCTGCCTTTTCATAAATCTTTTTCAGTTCGGAAAGCAGAACCGGAAGTTCATCTTTGGCAAGCAGGCCAACCGACTCAAGCATTGTGATGTGCGCCATCGTTCCCAGTACATCGTATGGAGCCAGCCACAGATCCATCTCACGGTCTTTACCTACGGTGAAATCTTCAATCTTCTTGTCTGTCGAAAACCCTTTATCCCACAATTTCATTTTTACAGGTTTTTGTTATGGTTGTGCTGATTTTTGATGATTTTGGTTACGAATCACTACAAAAATAGCGGTTTTAATTAAAAATCAAATTTTTTTCAGATAAAAATATGATAATGCTCATATTTTTCCTTGTCAGATTGCAAGTCCGTCAAGCAGTTTTACATATGTGTCGGGTGCCTGCCACAACTCGTCGATGTATATAAACTCATCGGCAGTGTGCGATCTTGCGGAGTCGCCCGGGCCCATCTTAATGGTGGTGAATGGCATAAGTGCCTGATCGGATGTGGTAGGTGAACCGTAGCTTATGATTCCTTCTGCAGTGCCGCGCATCACAAACGGATGAGTCGCAGCAATGGATGAACTGTTAACTCTGGTAGAGCGGGCTTCAACGGTGCAGCCAACTTTCGTCCTGATTATTTCAAGCAGTTCTGCATTGGTATAGCATTCGTTAACTCTCACATCCACCACAAACTGGCACTTATCGGGCACCACATTGTGCTGCGTACCACAGTTTATCTGGGTAACACTCATTTTTACCGGGCCAAGCATTGCCGACACCCTGGGAAACTGATAGGTTCTGAACCACTCGATGTCGGTAAGTGCCTTGTACAGTGCGTTTACTCCTTCTTCGCGTGCAGCAAGCCCCGACTGGCCATGTGCGGTGCAGTCGAGCACCATAAGTCCTTTTTCGGCAACTGCCATCTGCATTTTCGTTGGCTCGCCCACAATTGCAAAATCTACCCTGCCCATATCTTCAAGGATACTCTCAACACCGTTTCTGCCGCTTACCTCTTCCTCGGCTGTGGCCGCATAAATAAGGTGGTAAGGCTGTTCGGTAGCCGCCAAAATTCTGAATGCCGAAAGCAGTGAAACCAGCGGACCGCCTGCATCGTTGCTTCCGAGGCCGTATAGTTTGCCATCAGCCACTTCGGCATTAAACGGATCACGTGTATATCCCGAAGCAGGCTTTACAGTGTCAAAGTGGGAGTTTAAAAGAATTACTTTTTTGCCTTCAGATGGCTGTGGAGAATGCACCCACACGTTGTTGCCCTTCCGGTTGACCTTGTAACCTTTTGAAGCAAGAAAGCCGGCCATAATGTCGGCCGCACTGCTCTCATCCCCGCTGAACGAAGGCGTTGCAATCAACTGCTTAAGCAGCTCTATCGATTCGTTTTTTATCTGATCGGTTGTCATAATAAAAGATGAGTTCCCATCTGGGATATGATTCCTTCTACGTTGGTTATTCTCACAGTTTTAACCCCCCGTTTAAGGGCTGCAAAACCATTGTCAAGTTTTGGAATCATTCCGTCGCTGATAACTCCGTTTGTTTGATATTCTTTAAATAGCTGATGATCAAGATTGTTGATTACAGATTTGTCGTCATCCGCATTTTCAAGCACTCCCGGTTTTTCGAAGCAGTAAATCAGGTGCACGTCAAAATCGGAAGCCAGTGCTGATGCCAGCTCCGAAGCTATGGTGTCGGCGTTGGTATTGAGCAGTTGTCCGTTGCCATCATGTGTGATTGGCGACACAACCGGTACAACTCCCTGTTCTATCAGTGATGATGCCACATCAGTCTGAACTGCAACCACATCACCCACAAATCCGTAGTCGATATCCTTTACCGGACGCTTTACTGCTCGGATTAGGTTAAGATCGGCTCCTGTGAATCCAAGGGCATTGATATGGCGCGACTGGAGTGATGCCACTATGTTTTTGTTTACCAGCCCGGCATAAACCATGGTAACCACTTCAAGTGTCTCCTTGTCGGTTATGCGGCGGCCTTCGTGCATCTTAGCCTCGATGCCAAGACGTTCCGACAGCCGGGTAGCCGATCGTCCGCCACCGTGCACCAGTAGTTTCCTGCCTGCCAGTGATGCAAAATCGTTGATTAAAGCCTGAAGGGAGGCAGGATCTTCAACCACTTTACCTCCCACTTTTACTATTGTAAGTTTTTGTGACATTCTGTTTTTACTTTAATGACTCGAGCATACGTTTGATTACCACCTGGGCCGATACCACACGGTTGGCAGCCTCATCGATAACAATACTGTCGGGGCTGTCGATAACTTCATCGGTAACAATCATATTACGGCGAACCGGCAGACAGTGCATAAACTTGGCGTTGTTGGTAAGTGCCATCTTTTCGCTGTCAACAGTCCAGCTCTTGTCGGTTGAGAGTATCTGGCCGTATTCACTGTATGATGCCCAGTTTTTGGCATAGATGAAATCGGC
>JBDHYT010000388.1:0-3162 GCA_039811485.1 Marinilabiliaceae bacterium
TATAATTGTAATGCACCGTTTGTCAAGGTCGTTTGGTCAGGGAGTTGGCTTTACTCTTGGTTTGATCTTTCTTGGTTTTGTTTTTTCCCCTCTGCTTGCCTTTGGCGAATATAGCTTTACTGAGTTAAACGATTGAGTATCTGCTTTAAATGAAATAGGAAAGGGCGTTAATCGCTCTTTTTTTATATTTTGTCATACATATAAGTGTTAATAACCTCTTTTATTGCTGAAAATTTCACAATAGTTTTTAACTTTGCGTAATACATTTTAAAAAAAAGATATAACGTAATGAATCAGGATCTCAAACAAATTGCAGCCCAGTTTAAGATAGAGGGCAAGATAGAAAGTGTGGCACAATTGGGTGAAGGCTTTATAAACGATACATTTATTGTAAAAACCGAAGGTGATGCTCCCGATTATCTTCTTCAACGAAAGAATTCGTCGATATTTACCGATGTGCCTGCCATGATGGAGAATATTCAGAAGGTTACTACCCATCTGAAAAAAAAGATTGAAGCAGAGGGTGGAGATCCTCTACGTCAGGCACTTACTGTTACCCCTGCCAACGATGGTAAACTCTATCATCTCGATTCGGATGGACAATATTGGGCTGTGTGTCTGTTTATTAAGGATACTATTGCCTATCAGCGTGCATCGGATGGACAACTTTCTTATAAAGGTGGTAAGGGCATTGGACTCTTCCAGGCCATGCTGGCCGATTTTCATGAGCCACTGACCGACATCCTGCCAGGATTCCACAATATACGCTATCGCTTCAAACAGTGGGATGCCGTATTGATGAACAATCCTGTTGGCCGTAAGGAATCCGTTGCCACCGAAATTTCTTGGGTTGAATCGCGACGCGACGAGATGCTTGCTTTCTGGGAACTTGTTGAAAAGGGCGAAATACCTACAAGGGTTACACACAACGATACCAAAATCAATAATATTCTTTTTGATAAAAAAGGCGATGTGCTTTGTGTAATCGACCTCGACACCGTGTTGAGTTCAACCTGTCTTAACGACTATGGCGATGCTATGCGCTCATATACCAATACCGGTTTGGAGGATGACTCCGATTTGTCAAAAGTATCGATGGATGTAGAGATATTCAAGGGTTTCACCCGCGGATACCTTTCGGAGGCGATGAGTTTCCTTACCAAAACCGAGCTTGATTATCTCGCGTTTTCGGCTCGTTATATCACATACGAGCAGGTGTTGCGGTTCCTGATGGATTACATCGATGGCGACAACTACTACAAGACAAAGGATAAGGAGCACAACCTGCGCCGTACTCGTGCCCAGTACAAATTGCTGACAAGCATGGAGGAGCAGTACGACACCATGAAAAATATTGTGGCTGAGGCTGCTGCCGAGTTTAAAAAGTAATTTTTTATCATGTTTTAAGCACCGGTAGTTAAAGGTTTAACTATCGGTGCTTTTTTATTATAGATTCCATGTTTTTCTATCTTTCCAAAATATTATCGTTTGCCATTACTCCTCTATTCTGGATAATTGCACTCATTGTTGTTGCCGTAGCTTTTAAGCCGCCCGGAATCAGGCGTGTATCATTGGTGCTTTCGTTGATTATAACACTCTTTTTTTCAAACCAGCTTGTTTACAGGTTGGCGGTAGATATGCTTGAGGTGCCTATTGTTAAAGAGAGCGATATAACTATGGATATTGAGACTGCTGTGGTGCTTGGTGGGACGGCTTCGTGGCATATTCCGTCGGAGCGAGTACGCTTTAGCGGTGCAGCCGACAGATTATGGCAAGGTATTGCATTGCTGAAACATCAGGAAATCAAGAAGATAGTTTTTACAGGTGGAACGGCCGATTTACTTCAGGAGAAGCGTCGGGAGGCAGAATATGTTGCGGAGTATGTGCAGATGCTGGGAGTAGCCGATTCTCTTTTTCTGACAGAGAACAGTTCGCGCAACACTCACGAAAATGCTCTGATGTGCGCCCAAATGTTTGACAGTCTCGGTATGGATAAGGAGATAATACTCATAACCTCAGCCTTTCACATGAAAAGGGCTCGAGGATGTTTCGAAAAAGCCGGATTCAGGGTTATTGCATATCCGTGCGACCCGTTGACCAATGGCGATAGACCAAAATTCGACGAGTTTATTGTTCCATCGGCCGAAGCACTGAGTGGTTGGAATATAATTTTGAGGGAATGGATTGGTTATCTGACCTACAAATTCAAAGGATTTGTGTAAAATAGTTAAAAAATATTTGTGAATGTAAATGGAGATTGGTTTTTTTTACTATTTTTGAAGTGCAAATAAAATGATTTGTACCTTAAACCTTCTTCTTTCCTAACTGTTATTATGAAAATCTAAAAATCAATTTGAGGCTGTCCGAGAAATTGGATGGCCTCAAATTGAATTTTATTGGTCTCTTTATTCCATGAAGGCTGTTGGATAGCCAATTCACAAAAAAAAGAGGTATATTTGGAAGCGTTAAATTTTACGAAATGGGCAGGATAATGGGAGACAGATTTTTTATCAGACTATTGTCGGTATCATCAGCAGTAATAGCCACGGTGTTGGTTGTCAATATATTTACAAGTTCAACTATATCGGAAAAAGAGAAGAGGCATGAGCCTGTGGCCGAAGAGAAGTATGGGTGCGTACCATTGCCTGCAAAGATTGATTTTTGTGGTGAAGCTGTTCCTCTCGACAGATGCGATGTTGCCGAATCGCTCGACAGGGAGTTGCTGGTTAACACATACTTCCATTCGCAAACCATACTGTTTCTCAAGCGTTCCAATCGCTTTTATCCCGATATCGAGCGGTTGCTGAAAGAGTATGGAGTACCCGACGACTTCAAATACCTCTGTACCATTGAGAGCAACTTAATGCCAAGGGCAATATCGCCTGCCGGTGCTGCCGGATTCTGGCAGATACTTGCCAAGACTGCCACCGAGTTAGGATTGGAGGTTAACGAAGAGGTTGATGAGCGTTATCATCTTGAGAAGAGTACCTGGGCCGCCTGTCAATATCTGAAAAAAGCATACCAGAAATATGGTAACTGGACTACTGCTGCAGCCAGTTACAATGCCGGTTTCAGAGGTATTCAGCGGCAGAGCGACAAGCAAAAAATGGAGTCGTACTACGATCTTTTGTTTGGTGAGGAGACCGGACGATATGTCTATAG
>JBDHYT010000389.1:0-3161 GCA_039811485.1 Marinilabiliaceae bacterium
CGTAATATTATTGGTTAAGGATTATGAATCGGCCAAATGTTTATTATTCCGTTTTTTAAACCGATACAATAAATAATTATTGAAAAACAGTGTGAATATAGAACAAATATTTCTAATTTTCATCTCTAATGATTTGAATATCAGTGAGTTTTGAATCGGAAATTTAAATGTTCAAAAATTCGACATTATTTGTATTCTGATTATCTATTAGTTAGATTTATGGTGGCATTATTTTTTTGATGATTTTTATCCAAATATTTAATAACTTAGAAACAAAAAATATGTTTAAGCAATCAGATTTAGAACAATTGAAGTCGAAAGGAATAGCCGAAGATTCGGTAAAAAGGCAATTGAAACAGTTTGTCGATGGATTTCCTTTCGCCGATATCACACGGCCTGCCACCAATGGCGATGGCATTACGGTTCTTAATGATAAGGAACAGGAGCAGTTTCTCTCCATCTATGGGGAGTCTGTAAAAAACGGACTTCGTACTGTTAAATTTGTGCCTGCATCTGGTGCGGCTACCCGTATGTTTAAAGATCTTTTCAACTTTGTTGAGGCCGACCCGCAAAAACAAAACGAGCTGGCGGGCAAAGAACCCTTCAAAACATTTTTTACCGACTTAAAGCGTTTTGCCTTTTATCCCGAACTTGCCGGTGCCGTGCAACCGAATATCGACAATAAGGGTAAAGTAGTTGGCACTCTGCTTGGTAAAGACGGATTGGGTTATGGCAATAAGCCCAAAGGGGTTTTGGCTTTCCATAGCTATGGCAGTGTGGTGCGCACAGCATCGATGGAACATCTGCTTGAGGGGGTACGTTACTCGGCCGATAGGGATAAAAATGTAAATATTCACTTTACCTGTAGCCCTGAGCATCTGCAACTGTTCCGCGATTCGGTAAAAGATTATACCGTAGCACTGGAGAAGGAATTTGGTGTTAAATTTAACATAACCTATTCGTTTCAAAAGCCCTCCACCGACACCATTGCAGTCGATTTGTCGAATAACCCTTTCAGAAACGATGACGGGAGTTTGGTGTTCCGCCCTGCCGGTCATGGGGCACTAATCGAAAACCTAAATGATTTGGATGCCGACTTGGTGTTTATAAAGAATATCGATAATGTGGCTTCGGAGCATCTCCTCGATACCACTGTGAGATATAAAAAACTGCTGGCTGGCTTTGCAATAAAGATTCAAAATGAGGTGTTCGAACTTCTTAACGGTTTAGATTCTGGCAACGTGCAGTGGCTCGAGAGGGCTAAGGCTTATGTTGTAGGTAATCTTCATCTGGCATTGCCTTCGGGTTTCGATGGGTGGGATAATAACCGGAAAAGCAGCTTGCTTCATTCGCTGCTCAACCGCCCGGTGAGGGTTTGCGGTATGGTTAAAAACGAGGGCGAACCTGGTGGCGGCCCTTTCTGGGTAAGGGATGCCGATGGCAATATGTCGCTTCAGGTGGTGGAGAGTGCTCAGGTTGACTTGGGTAATCCTGTCAAAAAAGATATTCTAAACCAAAGCACTCATTTTAACCCTGTTGACCTTGTTTGCTGCCCAAAGGATTATCGTGGTCGGAAATTTGACCTTCTGTCGTATGTGGATAGGCAAACGGGTTTTATTTCGGAGAAGAGTATTGGCGGACGTCCTCTTAAAGCGTTGGAACTGCCGGGATTGTGGAATGGTGCCATGGCGCACTGGCTCACTTTCTTCGTAGAGGTGCCGGCGGCTTCGTTCAACCCCGTGAAGACGGTGATGGATCTGTTGCGGCCTGCCCATCAAAATATGTAATTATTTAAAAAGCCCGTTGGTAATGACAACGGGCTTTTTTTAATATGTTTCTGTTTTTATCAATAGTATGGAACGGTCTTTATCGCTCCTTTGCCTACTGTTAATGACTTTATCTGATTGCCATCGCTGCGGAAGATTGATAGGTTCTTTTCTTCATTATTACTTAAATAGTAAATATTGCCCGACTTGTCGTCAATATTAAAGCTTGAAAATGAGGTTACAGGCTCATCTTTCTTGATGAAATTGCGCTCCGGCAACGAACTGTTGTCGATAAAATGGCGTTTCAACCCATTCTCAAAGTAATAGATATACGATAGCGTGGGCGAAATACCTATGTTGAATACCGTTGAGCCCGATGGCGAACTGAAGCTGAAGTTCTCTTTAATAAGGTCGTTCTGCCACGAGAGGTGCTTGACTTTGGTAAGCCCTCCTCCCCTATTGTATATCCAAAGGTTGTCGGTTACGTCAAGTACCATGTTTTCAGGAATTTCCATTGTCGGTATCTCCGCTGCCAATTTGTCGGTGCTGTGATCAACCACGTTTACCAGTTTTGTGTTGGTGCTGGCAATGTATAGGTATTTTCCCTTTACCAGCATCTGCCCGGGATCATTTACTATGCTCTTGATAGTTCGTGTAACTTCCGACTTTTCGGTGTTGTAAATTGCAACTTCGGCAATGCCTGCCTTCGAAATAGCCAATTCGGTGTCGGTGATAAATACCATGGCTGATGGCGCAAAGGGTAGCTCTATCTTTTTGCTCTGCTTGAAACCTATGTAGCTCACCACACGTATGTTGCCTGCCGATGCTCCGTTTTTTGACAGTATGTAGGCGTTGTTGCGACGCTTTACCATGTCTAATACCTGGTCGCCTGCAGTACTTTCACCGGGATTGCTTACTGCAAAAAAGTTGTCTAAGACTTCTCCGGTCGAAAATTGGTAAAACGAAACCGACCAGGGCTGTCCGCTCGCCTGGCTAACTACATATATACCTTGCTCGGGCGAGTATAAATCATCCTCCGAATCGGTACAGGCATGAAAACCAAATACCGACAAAATCATAAATAGTCTTGCTATTCTGTTCATTTCTTTATTCTGATTATCAATTTATCGTAATATTAACCACGTGTTTGCAAAATTACTCTATTTTGTGTTAATATTATCATTTGGGACTATAAAAGATGGTAACGGATCTTAACTTTAATCTTTTCCCCTCTCCTTGTGTTTGTTGTAATTGCTAATAACCATATTTATTCCTGTTTTTTTACCGTTGGTGACTTTTCGGGATTTTTATTAATCATTTTGTTGTATTTTTGTTTATATAAACCTGCTAACCAAAATGGAAAATAAAGCCGTACAACAGGAAATATCTCATTTA
>JBDHYT010000390.1:0-3148 GCA_039811485.1 Marinilabiliaceae bacterium
TATCTTCTGATGTTTTGAAAATACATTATAGTATATAAAAGCAGCCAGGCTACCGATGAGAGTTACTGCCAATAGAGGTATCTCTATCAATCCGTTGATATAGAACCAAAAACCGAAAGAGCTTACCGATACTATGCCTACAATGGCAGCCTGACCGTCGATGCCGTCAATCAGGTTAAACCCATTGGTAATAAATGCAAAAAGCAGTATTGTGAGGCAAAGACTCACTATTTCATTGGGTTTTATTGCAAAGAATCCATGGAAATCGGTAATCTGCACATCGCCAATGCCCACAATGATGAAGGCTGCCAGTATCTGCCCCATCAGTTTTACCACCGGAGCAGTTATCAGTATGTCATCCTTGATGCCTATTGCAAAAATAATGAGTAACGATGGCACAAGGAATGGAATGCGCTCAAGATCAAACCAATCGATAAAAAAGGTGTAGGAGAACATAAACCCGATGAATATTGCCAGACCTCCCAGTGTTGGTATTTTTATGCGGTGTACTGTGCGTTTATTTGGCTCGTCAAACAGATTCTTGGTGCGGGCAACCTTCAATATTGTTGGGATTGCTGAAAAAACAACAAGAAAAGACATAGCTGCGGCCGATGCTAATACTAAATTGAATTTGTAAACGTCCATTTCTTCAGTTTAAACCGCTCAAAATTACTCTTTTTTTTCGTTCTTCTTTATATAGATGACTTAAAATAATCGTAATCACTTTGTTTTAATGTTAAATATCAAATCAATTATTGGTTGTTTTTTGTTATTTGTTGGCATAAAAAACCTATTTTTGTGGAATATCGTAAACCAATTGATGTGCAAAGATTTAATATTATTCATAACTTGTTCAAAACAAGTAAATTAATTGTAACTCTGGTTGTTGTTGCAGCTATCAATGGTTGCATTCCGCAACGCGAAACAGTGATATTACAGAATGATGCGGATGGCGAAAATCCTTATGGGAAAGTTGAAAGCATAACCGAACGCTATATGCTTCAGGTTAACGATCAACTCTATATCTCAATTTCTACTCCCGACCCCAAAATATCGTCTTTTTTCAATCAAACATCAACCATTGGTGGTGGACAAACTACTCAAAACCAGTCGTTTCAATTCTACCCCATCGACGATAATATGGATATAGAGTTGCCTTACGTGGGCAAAGTCAACCTTAAGGATTGCAACGTAACCAAAGCCAAGCAGCGAATAAAGGAGGCGGTGGCTCCGCTGTTGCAGGATTTTAGTATAAACGTTAGACTTGCCTCCAACAGTTTTACTGCTCTTGGCGAGTTTGGCAGCCCCGGGGTGCACACCATGAAAAAGGATCAGATGACTATTATTGAGGCTATTGCACTGAGTGGCGATTTTAGAATTTATGCCAAACGAAAGGAGATAAAGCTATTCCGAAACACTCCTGAAGGATTGAAAACTTTCGTGATAGACATAACCGATAAACGGATTGTCAACTCCGACCTTTATTACATTTATCCCAACGATGTGCTATATGTACGTCCGATGAAGGCTAAGTACTGGGGCATAGGCGAATCATTCTCGTTCGGATTGGTGACATCTATTCTAGCATTGACGCTGACGGCGCGTGCTCTTATTTTTTAATCTTTTTTCAATCATAAATGGTAATGGCCGAAACAAAAAAGACAACGGCAACAACAGATCATTCAAAAGAGACTGGCTTCAGTATAGATATTGCCAAACTGATTAACGACCTGATGCGTTTCTGGTGGCTGTTTGCCATCACCATAGTTATTAGCCTTGCTGCTGTTGAGGTGTTGCAACGATACTCTGTGCCCGTCTATAGGGCATATATGACAATACTTGTTGACGAGCGAGGCGAAAACAATAGTAAATCGTCGATGATGGAGGGCTTCGGACTAACTCCCGGAATGCGCAATGTCGATAATCAGATTGCAGTTCTTTCATCGTGGGATATGATAAACCATACCATAAAGCAACTCGATTTCCATATCTCATATTTTGTGGAAGGACGTCTGAAAGATACCGAACTGTATGGCAACTTGAGTTTTGAGGTGGCGTTCGACTCAACTCATGCTCAGCTGCTCAATACACCGTTTCAGATAGAACCGGTTGATGATGAGGCGTATCTTCTTACAGTTACATGCGAACAGGGGACACTTTACAGCTATGCCGAACACAAGATGATGGGTGGCTCAGGTCCCATAAAGTACTCAAAAACACATAAATATAATGAGACGGTAATTACTCCCTGGGCAGCAATCAATATTCGTAGTAGAAATGGCGAGAAACGAAAAGGTCTCTTTTTTGTATTCAATAACCCCGAAAGTATTGCAGCTCAGTATAAAAATAGTTTTTGGGTGAGTAAAACCAACGAAACATCATCGATAATAGGCCTTAGTGTTACCGGCACCAACCATCAGAAAAATCAGGTATTCCTCAATCGGCTGGCAAAGGAGTTTATTGATGCCAATCTAAACCAAAAGAATAAGATAGCAAGCAATACCATCGAATTTATCGAGAGCCAGCTTGTCAATATTTCCGATTCGTTGCGCAATGTGGGGAGTGAGTTGAGTAACTTCCGGACATCCAATAAAATACAGAGTATATCTTCAAAGGCCGATTACCTGTTTAGTGAACTTCAGCGGATAGAAAAGGATATCAGTATGCTGAAAATCAATAAGGAGTATTACCGATACCTCACCGACTATTTTAGTTCCGACTCTCTTCCCAACGGAATCATAGCTCCGGCGATGCCTGTTTTTCAGGAGTCAGGCATCCGTCAGCAAATCAAAGAGTTAATGGATATAAATACCGAGAAACTCACCGTAACCAATACCTACGGACAACCCAACAATCCACTTGTGGGCGAACTTAACTCTAAATATAGGATAGCACGCAATATTCTTATACAATCGGTAAAAAACAATGTTCAGCGTGTTGACGAAAACCTGGCCGAATTGCACTCCCTTAAGCGGAAAACCGAAGAAGAGCTCTACTCACTGCCTGAGACTGAACGAAAAATGCTTGGTATAGAGCGTAAGTTTGAACTCAACAACGAAGTTTATACTTTCCTGCTTCGTAAACGTTCCGAATCGCAAATCCAAAAGGCGTCTAACACCCCGGATATAAAGGTGCTTGAAGCAGCGCG
>JBDHYT010000391.1:0-3131 GCA_039811485.1 Marinilabiliaceae bacterium
AAACACTGAAACTTTTCAGTACCCTTTTTACATCTCCTGCTGTTATAATCTGCTCCATAATGCGGTGCATAAGTTTACCCTGCCATATTCTCTCCTGGCCGGTAATGTGCGCCATGTTTTCGCTGCCACGGTGTATCTGTAGTTTCTGTCCAAAAGGATTTTTTCTGAAATAACCGTTGTCGGCCTCAGCATCATCTGTTACGTTTTCTCTTTGCAGCTCAGGTAGCTTGCCTGCCTCAAATATGTTCTCTTCTTCGTTAAATGCCACATCTGTAAGAGGTGTGTCGGTTTTTGAAGCGAGCTCTTTTGTTATGTGAGTTAAAAGCTGCGAAATATTGCTGAAACTGTTACTCGTTTTACTTTTTTCTGCATGGTTGGCCCATACCATCAGCACATCTTCGGCACGTGTCAATGCCACATATTGTATGTTTAAATTGTCAACATAACTTAGAAGCATCTCATTGTAGTAATAACCGCTCAGGTGCGACATCGAAAGTGTTTTGTTGTAAAATACCGGTGCCTGGGTTATTTTGTTAAATGGTGCTTTGTCGCTCTTGCTCCATATTAGCGTATTGTTTCCTTTTTTATCGAGCCCCCAGTTGGCATAAGGAACCAGCACTGCTTTAAACTGAAGGCCTTTTGATTTATGGACCGACATTATTCTGACGGCATTCTGACTCTCGGGAACAGATATTGCCGTCGTGACTCCCTTTTCTTTCCACCAGTCCAGAAAGTCGCTGATATTTACTGTTTTATTGATGGTGAATGTGCGTATGTTTTCCATAAAGCTGTTGATAAACACAATCTGGTCTTTTACCAGCCACTCCGGAAGAACGGAAATCACAGCCTCAGCCAGTTCAAAAATAGGTTTCCCTTTAAGCCTTAATACCTGATTTATGCTTTCGTCCCTGACTTCCCAGTTATCAAGAAAATTGGTCATAATGTCCTTGGTGTCAGTGTTATTCTGATTTTCAAATATGGCAAGCTGAAGTTTTATCTGAGCCAATACTGTTTTATCGTCGGGACTGTTTACCAGTGTCAGGTAAGCAATAATCAACTGTACCGCCACAGAGTTACTTAACAGCAGTGCCTCGTTGGATATGACCGGTTTGGGTTTATCGGCCGATAGAAGATAATTTGCTATTTTAGTTCCATCACTATTGGTTCGAACCAAAATACAGATGTCGCTATAATTAAAATTGTGCTCAATTAATTGATCAATTGCGTGGTCAAGTTTAATAAGTATTGGATCCTCCTTGTCGATGTCGTCATCGTCTGTATCTTCGTTTTTATTTTTTTCTTTCTCTACAAGCTCAACCTTTACATAGCCATTATGGTTAAAAGGCCTCTCAGGTACTTGCTGGACCGTATCTTCGTATGCACGGGTAATCTGGTTGGCAAACTCTTTCTCGTCCTCCGGTTTGTCTATGGCACTTTCAATCTCATTTAGCATTTGGTCGCTCAATAGAGCCGAGGCTGTTTTAAATATACTGTTGTTGAAGTTGACAATATTTGGTTTGCTTCGCCAGTTGGTGCTAAGTGATTGAATATTGTAGTTGTAACCTTTTAAGTCGGAAAATATCTTTTGGTTTAGCAGTTGCCAGTCGGAGTTGCGCCACCGGTAAATAGATTGTTTTACGTCGCCTACAACAAGGCAGTCGTCATTTTGACTGAGACTGTTTTCAATAAGTGGACGGAAGTTGTTCCATTGTAGTTTCGATGTATCCTGAAACTCGTCAATCATTATGTTGCGGTATCGTACTCCCGTTTTTTCGTAAATAAATGGAGTTTCGTTATTATCAATAATTTTGTTCAGGAGTCGGTTGGTGTCTGAAATTAAAAACAGGTTTTCTTCCCTCAAAATAGAAGCTATCTCGTTGCGGATATCGATTGATAATCCTAACTGGTAGAAGTTGTTTTTAACTGCAATGGCAGTATAATAGTTGCGGAAGTTCAACAGGATGAACTCAACCAGCTTTTCAAGAAGGGGCACTATGGTGAGTTGTAGTTTAGATAGCAACTCCTCTTTTGGCTGTTGCTTGAGTGCACTTTCAGGATTAGTGGTTAAGTCTATTATTTTCTGTATGTTATTGAAATTATTTATATCTAAAAAATAGTCCTGTTTTTTGAATGCAGTGACAAGTATGTTTCTTGATTTTCCATTCAGATGCTCTTCGGTTATTCCCTGTTGGGTAAGTTGGTTTGATATCTCAGATGCTAAAACGGCCATTCCCTTTTCGTAGTTCGTAATGATACTGTTTAGCTCTGTCAGATAATTTCCGAGTTCTTTTTTGTTGGTCAGTGACGATTCGAACTCATAATCGGCCGATTGCATCTCTTCGTTGAATATCTCTTTTCCAAAATTATTTAGCTGCGCATCTATGGACCAGCCGCCTGTTTCGCCCATCTTGTTTTTGATGTAGCTTAGAAGCCATTGTTTTAGTTCGTTTCTGTTTTTGTTGATTGTCTCTTCATTTTCAATGTTTTCGTATAGTTTGTCAATGGCTTTCTGGAGAATATATTTTTGATCTACCTCAATATTAAACGAAGCAGGTAATCCGGCCTCGTATGCAAAAGAACGTATCACCTTCTGAAAAAAACTGTCGATGGTGCTTATGTTGAATTTCGAGAAGTCGTTGAGATAGCCGAATAGTGCTTTTTTGCATGCCCACTGAATCTCTCTTCCCGATTTTCCGCTTTTCTCCGAATGGTAATTTATTAGGCCTTCCTTCTGTTTTTTATCTTTTTCGTTTAGCAAAGCATCATCTGCCGATAGGAGATAAAGGTTTTCAAGAATCCTTGTCTTCATCTCGGTCATTGCTTTGTTGGTAAATGTCACCGCCAGGATGGATGAGTATCTTTCGGGTTCGTTTACAAGATACGAAATGAACTCGCCTGCTAATGTGTACGTTTTGCCCGAACCTGCTGATGCACTGTATATTTTGAGTGTTGACATTATGATTTTTTTTCTTTAAAAATAGATTATTTTTTGTCAATGTAATAAGTCAAACATCCAAATTGGGATTTTATTGCCAAAGTCTGTCCCTGTTTCGTCAGCAACCAATTAGAGATATCAATATTTTTGTTTGGGTGTAACTCATCTTTGACCCATCAATTTCGTAAATGAATAT
>JBDHYT010000392.1:0-3126 GCA_039811485.1 Marinilabiliaceae bacterium
TGTATTCAGAGAGTACCAAAAGTAACTTTAGTAACTAACAATAAGACTATGGCAACAAAAGTAACATTAAGGCAAAAGAGTATAAGCAAGGGACGGAAAAGCCTGTATTTAGATTTTTACCCACCAATACCACACCCGGAAACGGGCGAACCCACACGAAGGGAATTTTTAGGGCTTTATATTTTTGATAAGCCAAAAACACCTATTGAAAAACAGAGCAATGCCGATACCTTGAAAATTGGTGAAAGCATACGCCAAAAACGGGAAAACTTTTTGAATAAGCCCGAAATTTACACCGATTTTGAAAAAGAACTGTTGCGTAAAAAGGAATTGGGCGAACAATGTTTTATTGAGTATTTCAGGAAGTTAGCAGACAAACGCAAAGCAAGTAACCACGATAATTGGGTTTCGGCACTCAATTACCTTGAAGCATTTACCAAAGGGAAATTGAAGTTTACCGACCTCAACGAAAAGTTTTTAGATAGCTTCAAAGAATACCTGCTAACAACTAAAAGCAAAAGGAGCGATAAAACGACCCTTTCGCAAAATTCAGCAGTTTCGTATTTCAATAAGGTAAAAGCTGCATTGAAGCAAGCCTATAAAGACGGCATACTACAAGCCGACCTGAACGCCAAAATAAGCCCGATTAAGGCAGCTGAAACAAGAAGGGAATATTTGACTATTGAAGAGTTGAATAAGCTTGTAAAAACGCCTTGTAATAATGATTTATTGAAACGTGCAGCCCTGTTTTCAGCCCTTACCGGGTTGAGGTTTTCTGATATTCAAAAAATGGTATGGGGCGAAATTGAATACATTGATGAACAAGGGTATTTCCTGAATTTCAGTCAAAAGAAAACCAACGGAATTGAGTATTACCCTATTTCAGAACAGGCAGTAAGTTTGTTAAGCGAAAAAGGCGACCCAACAGCTAAAGTATTTGAAGGGTTGGAATATTCAGCCTATCATAACAAACATCTGTTTCAATGGATTGGAGCAGCCGGAATAACCAAGGATATTACCTTTCATTGTTTTCGGCATACGTTCGCTACTTTGCAACTGTTTAACGGAACGGATATTTACACCGTTTCAAAAATGTTGGGGCATAGGGAGCTGAAAACGACCCAGATTTACGCCAAAATTGTAGATGAAAGCAAACGCAAAGCAGCAGACCGAATTAAATTGGATATGTAACCACTTAAAGCATAAAGGACAATGATATACGAGAAAAATAGCACTGAATTACTTGAGTTAATAGAGCAATTCAACAAAGGCGTTCCAATCATTACAGCTTTTGAATATGAAGCCAAAAATTATAAGTATGGCAAAGAAATATATTGCAATATTTTAAAAAAACAGATTGAAGAATGTTTTTATTTCACAGGACATTACGCCCGTGAAGAACTATGTAAAATGAAATATTACCAAGACAAAATAGCAATTGATTATGAAGACAAAGAGTACGGTATTATATTAACTTCATCTCCCTGGATATCTTCATGGCTTGAAGAATACATACACCATTGGGAAGACCCAGAAACACAAGAAGAATATAAGGCATTAAACGAATTGTTGGAATATGTTTCTTTGCCGTCTCAATCAGCACCGACACCAAAAACAGCTAAAACATTAATCGACCACATTACACACCCGGACAGCGTTAAAATTGTTGATAGCATAAAGATTCAGTACAAAAACATCAAAGGGAAACGGCTAAAATTGCTTTTGTTGGCATTTCAGGAAATTGATTTATTGCCCAAAGAAAGATTTGCACAGACGTTTTATAATTGTTGTAAAACGGAATTTGATTGGAATATAGCAAGTTACCAAGCGATGAACGGGTATGAGTTTAACGAGATTACCGACAAAGATGAATTAGAAAGAATGAAACTGTATTTACTAAGTATTATTACTACAAAGTAAACAACTTGTATAAACTTGTATTTACTTTTATGCAAGTTTATACAACTGAATATCAATAGGTTAGACAAAATAAACACTATATTTTTGCAGTAGTATTAATAAACTAAAATGCTACTGGCATGAATACAACTTTAACATTTGACAAGTTACCCGAAGCGGTAACATTGCTAACTAAAGAAGTTAGTGAATTGAAACGCCTGTTAATAGAAAAACAGGAACAGACACCCACCGAACAACCGGAACAGTTTTTGACTATTCAGGAAGCAGCTGCATTTTTGAGCCTTACAGTACCCACAATGTACAGCAAGGTATCAAAAAGGGAATTACCCGTTATGAAGCGAGGTAAACGCCTATATTTTTCACGTATTGAATTACTGGAATATCTTAAGGACGGGCGAAAAAAGTCAAACGCTGAAATTGAGCAGGAAGCAGAAAAATATTTGATGAACAATAAAAGGGCTGAACTATGAAATATAATCAAAAGAACAGCCCTGAACCCTTGCATAAGGTACAAGGCAAAGATACTCATTTTAAAACGCAAGTAAAAAGGGTATTTACAGCACTTTACAGGCAGCCTAAAACTATGTTAATGGTTTCAGTTGAAACTGGAATTTTAAGGGCTAATATTTGCCGTTATGTTGCTGAATTGAGAAAAGAAAACCGTATTTGTAAAGTACGAAAAGGGATTTGCCCAATTTCAAAACATAGTGCAGGGTTTTACACTACCAACCCCGATTTATTTCCGTCTATTGTTGAACCTTCCAATACTGTTAATTTATGAAACTGAATCCTGTATTTGACGACCTCAACAACCCGGACACTATACTAAACCACGTTGAGCAACTGAAAGGTAAAAGCGAAGCAGCAACCCCACACGCTGAAATATTACAAAGTCTTATTGAACAGTTTGAACCGTTGGACTTTGAAGTATTGGCGTTTCCACAGGCTGCAAAGCTAAGGGAACAACTGGAGCAGCTACCACCCCAAAGCGAACAGGCAAAGGATATACGTAAGCAGTTGGATAAACTGAAATTAAGCCTTAAACATTATTTGGTTTTGTCAATTGAAAACGCCTTACGGTTTGCTGAAAAAAACCGTTGGGGCTTATGTAAAAACCACGATTTTATTTATCTATACAACGGTACATTTTGGGCTGAAATTGACAAAGAAACATTCCAAAAGTTTTTAGGCGAAGCAGCCGAACAA
>JBDHYT010000393.1:0-3120 GCA_039811485.1 Marinilabiliaceae bacterium
TGGGCCTACACCGACCTGCCAAGTGTCAAAATTGGCGAGACTGACTACTCAAAAGTTGTACCCAATGGCCGTCATGCTGCCAATAACGAGAATGTGAAGAAATATATTGATTTTGCAGCTCTTCACGGTTTCGATCAGGTATTGGTTGAAGGATGGAACATTGGCTGGGAGGACTGGTTTGGCAAATCGAAGGATTATGTGTTCGACTTTGTAACTCCTTATCCCGATTTCGATATCAAGATGCTTAATGAATATGCACACTCTAAAGGTGTTAAACTTATGATGCACCACGAAACATCCAGCTCGGTGCGCAACTATGAGCGTCACATGGAAGATGCATATAATCTTATGAATAAATATGGCTACAACTCGGTTAAGAGCGGTTATGTAGGCGATATTATTCCTCGTGGTGAGTCCCACTACGGACAATGGATGGTGAATCACTATCAGTATGCAGTTGAGAAGGCCGCTGAGCATAAAATTATGGTTAATGCCCACGAGGCTGTTCGTCCAACCGGATTGTGCCGTACATATCCCAATCTGATCGGAAATGAGTCGGCCCGCGGTACTGAGTATGAGTCGTTTGGCGGAAGCAATGCCGACCATACCACCATACTTCCGTTTACCCGCTTGATTGGCGGACCAATGGATTATACTCCCGGTATTTTTGAGACACGGATCAATAAGCTGAATCCCGACAATAATTCGTTTGTTCACACTACAATTGCCCGTCAACTTGCGCTTTATGTAACAATGTACAGCCCGCTGCAGATGGCAGCCGACCTGCCCGAGCATTATAACCGGTTTCTTGATGCTTTCCGGTTTATCAAGGATGTGGCCATCGACTGGCAGGATACTAAAGTGCTTGAGGCTGAGCCCGGTGATTATATCACAATCGCACGTAAGGATAAAAAGAGCAATAACTGGTTTGTTGGTTGTACTGTTGATGAAAACGGATATCAGTCGAACATCTCGTTCAACTTCCTTGATGCAGGCAAAACCTATATTGCAACCATCTATTCCGATGCTAAAGATGCTCATTACGAGACCAATCCGCAGGCATATACAATCCGTAAGGTTGTTGTAACCAACAAATCGAAACTGAGCCAGAAGTGTGCTCCGGGTGGTGGTTATGCTATAAGCATATTTGAAGCCGACAAGAGTCAGATAAAAGGACTCAAAAAATTGTAATATTTGCGGTTTTTATTAACCTGTCTTAGGTTCTTACATCGCCTGCAGTGAATTTCATTGCAGGCGATTTTTTTATTTTTGTGAGGGCGTGGGAGAGGAGGTGTATTCAGAATATAATGAAGCCCTGGAGGGGTGCTGTATCGCTGATATATTCTGCCCCTTCAGGGCTGTAATGGGCTATTACCCATTGCTGATATATTCCGCCCCGTCAGGGCTATGCTACTAACGAAATTAGGATGAGTCTTTGTTTTTTATTCACCAGCCCTGAAGGGGCGTAAGATAATAAGATAGGGTGAAGCCCTATCAAAACCTGAATTCTAAAATGAAGCCCTGGAGGGGCGTAATATCTATACCCAAACAAATTTTTCGTCATAAATGTCTTCATATTACGCCCTTTAATAATTTATCTATCGCATTGAAATAGTGTTTGTTAAAATAAACCACTTTTTGTTTTTTTAGTCGGACACTAGTGTTATCTTTATATAAATATCAGGGAGATGAGTACTTTTGATATTAGGTTTTTAAACAGAGCAATCGAATTGGCCGATGAGAATATTGAGAGGGGTTGTGGAGGCCCTTTGGGAGCAGTAGTTGTTAAAGGTGGAAACATTATTGCCGAAGGAGCTAATCATGTCACTACACATAATGACCCTACTGCACATGCCGAGGTGGTTGCAATTCGTAAAGCATGCGAAGTACTTAATGATTTTCAGCTTTTAGGCTGCGATATATACTGCAGTTGCGAACCTTGTCCTATGTGTTTGGGAGCAATCTATTGGGCCAGGGCCAGAGCCATTTATTATGCCGCCACAAAGCATGATGCTGCAAAAGCAGGGTTTGATGACTCTTTTATTTATGAAGAAATAAACGTAAATATTGAAAACAGACAGATTATAGCTGAATATCATCCGCATCCCTATGCATTAGAAGTATTCGATAAATGGGGTACTATCGAAAGCAAAACCAAATACTAATCCTATTTTCTTATTTATAATCATTATAAATTAAACATCCTTTCTTATTTGTTTACTTTTTACCCAGCCCTTGTTATTGTTGAAATTGCTTTTAAATGAATGGTGAAAAGTATTAAAATATTGTAAAAATCTATTTTTTTATTTCAAAATCATTAAATACATTCGCATCTGAAATAGTAAGTGTATAAACTACACATTAGCCTAATCTAAATAATGGAAAAAAGTCTGATTGTTCATGAAGGTAGAACCTTTAATGACTTTATATCAGTAGATTGTGTAATCTTTGGTTTTGATTTCACGCAGTTGAACGTATTATTGGTCGAGAGGGTTTTGTATGATGATGTAACCGGCGGAATCGTATTTAAAGATTTCACACTTGCAGGTCATCATATCTACCAGGATGAAGATCTGGATGAAGCTGCCGCACGAATCTTGTATGATCTTACAGGACTTACCAATATTTATCTCGAACAGTTTAAGGTTTTTGGCTCTCCAAATAGAATTACCCGTGAGCATGACAGGGCGTGGCTTCGATTTTATGGCCGCAACCCCGACGACCGTATTATTACCGTCGGTTACTACTCTTTAGTTGGGTTGGATCGGATTACCATTCAGTCAAAAGGATGGAACGTTGCTTGGATGCCTGTATCGGAGATTAAGGATCTGGCATTCGATCACATGAATATTCTTAATGAAGCCCTTAAGTCGTTGCGTATAAGGTTGATGCACGAACCTGTGGGATTTGAACTGCTACCTCCGAAGTTTACCTTGTCTCAGTTTCAGCGTCTTTACGAAATTATTCTTGGTGTGGAGATGGATAAAAGAAACTTCAGAAAGAAGGTGGCCAGGATGAAATATCTTATTCCATTGGAAGAGCGGCAACAAGGAGTGCCTCATAAACCTGCCCGTCTCTATCTGTTCGATAGGGTGGTATATGAGAAAACGCGTGAGGATA
>JBDHYT010000394.1:0-3119 GCA_039811485.1 Marinilabiliaceae bacterium
CATTGGTACAGTACGAAGTGGCAGGTGCAGAACCTCCGTAGATTGATGAACATCCGGTGGCATTGGCAATCATCATTCTGTCGCCATAAAGCTGGGTGATAAGTTTGATGTATGGTGTCTCACCGCAACCTGCACATGCTCCCGAGAATTCGAATAGTGGCTTGGCAAACTGCGACGATTTGACATTGAGTGACTTGGGTGTAATGTGATCTTTAATTGTAACCTTGTTGGCTGCATAGTTCCAAAGTTCAACCTGTGCCATTTGGGTGTCCAATGGCTTCATATCAAGCGACTTGGATGGACATACATCGGCACAGTTGCCGCAACCGGTACAGTCGAGTACGCTCACCTGGATACGGTATTGTAAACCATCGTATGCTTTGCCGTTGGTCTTCTTGGTTATTGTGCCTTCGGGTGCATTGGCCAGCTCCTTCTCGTCGTAAAGGAATGGACGGATGGCGGCATGAGGACACACATAAGAACACTGGTTACACTGGATACATGTATTTACATCCCACTCAGGAACAGTAACGGCAATACCGCGTTTCTCGTATGCGGTTGTTCCGGCAGGGAATGTGCCGTCTTCGCGTCCAAGGAATGCACTTACCGGAAGATCGTCACCTTTAAGGGCGTTGATGGGATTTACCATCTTGCGGATAAACTCAGGTAGTGAGCTGTCCTCTTTTTCGGCAGTAATCTGTAGCGACGCCCACTCGGCTGGTACCGATACTTTGATAACCTCTGTGCCTCTATCTACGGCAGCGTAGTTTTTGTTTACCACAGCTTCACCCTTTTTGCCAAACGACTTTACGATGGCCTTTTTCATCTGCTGGACTGCAAGCTCGAATGGAATAACATCGGCTATCTTGAAGAATGCGCTCTGCATGATGGTGTTGGTGCGGTTGCCAAGACCTATCTCCTCAGCAATCTGGGTGGCATTGATGATATAGAACTGAATGTCGTTTTCAGCCATATATTTTTTCATCTCCACGGGCAGGCGGTATTTGGTCTCCTCTTCATCCCAAATAGAGTTCATAAGGAATACGCCGCCTTTCTTAAGCCCTTTGAGCATATCGTAGCGGTTGATGTACGATGGTACATGGCATGCCACAAAGTCGGGAGTATTTACTAAATATGGTGAACGTATCGGGTTGTCGCCAAAACGGAGGTGCGATACGGTGATACCTCCCGATTTTTTTGAGTCGTAGGCAAAATATGCCTGCGCATATTTATCTGT
This sequence comes from Marinilabiliaceae bacterium, assembly GCA_039811485.1. Taxonomy (GTDB): domain Bacteria; phylum Bacteroidota; class Bacteroidia; order Bacteroidales; family Marinilabiliaceae; genus JAGPIS01. Next base: position 1,238 of record JBDHYT010000394.1, read on the forward strand.
GTTGTCGCCAATAATCTTAATTGAGTTCTTGTTGGCTCCCACGGTACCATCCGAGCCCAGACCATAGAATTTGCCCTCAAAAGTACCCTTTGGTGCGAGGCTGATTTCTGGTAGCAGCGGAAGTGATGTGAAGGTTACATCGTCAACAATACCAAGTGTAAACTGGTTCTTTGGCTCGTTCATAGCCAGGTTGTTGTACACTGCAATTATCTGCGAAGGAGTGGTGTCTTTTGATGAAAGTCCGTAACGGCCTCCCACAATCAGTGGAGCGTTGGCCTTTCCATAGAATATCTCGCATACATCAAGGTAAAGAGGGTCGCCATTGGCTCCGGGCTCTTTTGTGCGGTCAAGAACGGCAATACGCTTCACTGTCTTTGGACAAGCCTGCATGAAGTATTTGGCCGAGAATGGACGGTAGAGGTGAACTGCAATAAGTCCTACTTTCTCGCCTTTTGCAATCTTAGAGTCGATGACTTCTTTAATTTTGTCGGTAACCGAACCCATGGCTATAATGATGTTTTCGGCGTCCTCGGCACCATAGTAGTCAAACGGACGGTATGTGCGGCCTGTTATACGGCTTATTTTCTCCATGTAGTCGGCTACAATGTCGGGTATGGCATTGTAGAAGTGGTTGGCAGCCTCGCGACTTTGGAAGTAGATATCGGGGTTTTGTGCAGTTCCCCGAGTTACAGGGTTGTTGGGAGTCATGGCATTGTCGCGGAAACGCTTAAGTGCCTCTTTATCCAACAAATCTATCAAAGCATCCTGGTCAATCTCTTCTATCTTCTGAATTTCGTGTGATGTACGGAATCCGTCAAAGAAGTGTAGAAAAGGAACTCTTGTCTTGATGGCTCCAAGGTGCGCAATACCGGCCAAGTCCATAACTTCCTGCACATTGCCGGTGGCAAGCATTGCAAAGCCAGTCTGGCGTGCCGACATAACGTCGGAGTGGTCGCCAAAGATCGAAAGTGCCTGGGCTGCAAGGCTTCGTGCACTAACGTGGAAAACTCCGGGAAGTAGTTCGCCGGAAATCTTATACATATTAGGGATCATCAGAAGTAATCCCTGTGATGCAGTGAAAGTGGTGGTTAATGCGCCGGCCTGAAGAGAACCGTGCATTGCGCCGGCTGCTCCGGCTTCACTTTGCATCTCTTCTACTTTTACAGTTTCACCAAACATGTTTTTTCTTCCGGCAGCCGACCATTCGTCCACATATTCGGCCATGGTCGAGGAAGGGGTGATGGGATAGATTGCAGCAACTTCGCTAAACATATAAGCGATGTGGGCAGCAGCCTGATTACCATCACAGGTGATGAATTTTTTCTTGTTTCCCATTGATTTATACTCCTAAAAAAGGTTATTACTCCTAATTATTTCTATTTTTTTTAACTGATTGTGTTTCAATATAAAAAGCCAAAAAGCCAAAGTGGAATCACGTTCCCTCTGCCTATTTCAATCATGTCGCGTGCTTCAACAAGAGAAGCATTGTTGCCTTGTGTGTTTCCTATCTTGAAGCAGGTGCCGTTGTTTACGCAAAAATCGCCTGCTTTTCCTGCCGTCACATTGTTTTGGTAGGCCAGCTGGTTGTAGAAAAATGTTTTGTGAAGCATCAGTTGGTCTATGTTACCATAGTTGGCCACGAACATTAGGTTCGGATTCTGCATATATATCTGAGCCGGCTTTTTCATACCCGTGTCGCTGCTGTTGTATAGCAGATGGATGAGGCGTGCCTGCTTGAGATAGCTTAAATAGTTCATTATGGTGGCGCGCGATGTCTCAACTTCAACGCTTAGCTTGCTCACATTGGGCTGGAAAGGTGCCTGACATGATATCTGATACAGCAACTTGCGCAACTTGGGCAGATATTTGTGCTCAATCTGTT
>JBDHYT010000395.1:0-3108 GCA_039811485.1 Marinilabiliaceae bacterium
CGACACCACCTTTAAACATATACCGTTAAAGGCATCGTTGCCAAAATTGGCTGTTAAGAGTAAACTGCTTCTTACAGAGGCGCAATTGGCAATGGAGCGGGGCGATATATCACTGGCAACAAATAAGGCTGAAGAGGGCTTGGGCTATATTCGCAAGGTTCTGAAGGATGGAGGTGAATTTGTACACGACTATTTTAATGGCTTCAGTCGATGGGAGTCGGACTATAAAAGCGTTGTTGCTGCCAGCAAGGCAAATGGCAGTAGCGCAATAGTGATTGATAAGTTTGCATTCAAATGTTTCCTTTATCAAAATGGGAGGCAGGTGGCCAGTTATGATGCCGAGTTTGGAAAAAACTGGCTTGGAAGCAAACAGTATCAGGGTGATAAAGCCACACCGGAGGGGATATACTCTGTGGTGAAGAAAAAAAGTAAGGGTAATACCATTTATCATTTGGCATTATTGTTGAATTATCCTAATGCCGATGATTATAAACGTTTTGCAGAGGCCAAGAAGTCGGGTCTTATAGGTAAGAAAACCTCTATTGGCGGACTTATCGAAATACATGGTCATGGAGGCCAGGGTGCCAACTGGACAGAAGGCTGCATAGCGCTATCCAATGACGACATTACTTCACTTTTCTCAAAAGTTTCGGCAGGTACAACAGTTCTGATTGTTGGCTCTCTGCGAAGTTTTGACGAGATTTTTAAGCGAGAAATTTAATTTTAACTATCATATATTATTCCTGTGTATGGATAAGATGAACGCAGAAAATTCAGACTCAATTAATAAAACCAGTGGGCTAAAGCGGTTTTTTAGTGTTGTGATAACAACCATCGAAATATTGCTATTGCTCTGTCTGTTATTTGTGTATCTGCTCTGGGGAGCTCCGCTGGTGCACCGGATCGGTTTGGGTGGCAGTAGTAGTGAGCAGGTTTTAACCCCGGAGGAGGCAACCGAACTCACGGTCAAGTTGGAGAAGGAGCTTGATGGTTTTAAAACCAAATATGGCAACCTTACCCCAAACACTCCTTTTTTGATTATCAACACCACACAAAACGAGTACAGGCTGTTTGATAAGCGGAGTGAATTGAAGCGGGGATTCTGTTCCACAGGTAGTTATACAAAACTATATACCGAAAAGAAAACCTGGGTTTTTAAGACTCCTAAAGGTGTTCGTAAGGTTATGGGCAAGGTTACCAACCCAGTGTGGATTAAGCCCGACTGGGCATTTGTAGAAGAGGGTATTCCTATTCCTCCGGCTGGACATCCTTCGAGGTACGAGTCGGGCACATTGGGCGATTATGCTCTTGCACTGGGCGACGGTTATCTTATACATGGTACTCTTTATCAGCGTTTTCTTGGCCAATCTGTTACACATGGATGTGTGCGTATGGGCGACGATGACCTGGAGGCTGTCTATAAAGCATTGAAAATAGGATCTAAAGTCTATATATATTAATACTAATAAATCATGAATGAATCAGGAAATCAGGTAAATAACCAATCTTCGGGGATGTTGAAGGAGTATTTCGACAGGCTTTTAAAGCATTATAAGAATGCTCGTGTAATTTGGATTGTTTCCGGCGTTTTATTCGTATTTGCGGTTATATATACCGTTACCAGTTTTATCTCAATTCAGAAAAAAATAGATGAGATAAATGCACGTTATGAATCCTCTACGCCAATGCCGGGCAATGAGTTGCCCGGTGTATATCGCTTGCGCAAAGAGAGTGCATTTTGGCAGTCGCGCCTCTCAATGGCTAAGAGCGACTCTATTTGTGTTACCATCGACCTGGTTGACAGCCTAGTGTGCCTCGAACTGCAAGGTGTGGTGGTTCACTCGGCTCCGATACGTCATATTTTTAAAAGCGACCTTTTTGAGGCCCTCAAGCCCGAGGCTGTCCTTAACCTTATTGCACAGCCTGCAACCATCATCAATAACGAATCATCGTTCAGCAAGGAGCCTATAAAGTTGAAAAAGGCACCCAAAGATACCATTGAAGCCAATTTGGCCGTGGTAGAGGAGGCTAAGGCGCAACAGGGTGCTGCCAATGAAGAACTACCTCTTTATTATAATTTGACACTCAGCAATGGTTTGCAAATCTCCTTTGCCGAAGTTCAGCATAAAGCCAGTTGGAAGTCGATACCGATGTATCTGAAGAAGAAAATTGAGAAGATTGAGAAAAACTCTTTGCAACTCACCAAACTAAAGTTGCCCGAATATACTCCGGGTATCGTTATCGAGATGACTCGCGAAGATGCAGCATCCATCTACCGTGGAATGCCGGCAAATGCTACTGTGGTAGTACGGCTGTAAATTATCGAACCGGAATGTACAGCTCGGTCTGCCATTCGTATGGCGACTGGCTGTTTGCATCGGTTTGAATGTAAATCTCGTAGGGTCTTATCTTTTTCCGTTGTTTCAGCCCTTTGGCTCTGATATACGTTAAGCCGCTAACCCATGCGTTGGCAATATGCTTATATTCGCCCGAGAATCTGATTTTTAGGGCTTTAGTCTCTTTGATTCTTCCTTGTTCAACTCCTTCGATTCTCTTTTCCAACGGATGCGGGAGGATTGCTGCACATAAGAAATCGCACTTCTTGTCGGCATTTATTCCAAAATCGTAGTAACTCGATAGTGTTCCTGTTGATTCTACTTCGTTGAGCTGGAGGAGTCTTGTAAGCTCAATGAATGTATTTTGCATTACCGAATCCAAGTCGTTGACCGGGCAGCTGTTTCTGATTCCTATGTAGTAAAGCTGCGGATTGGTTGTAATTCCTTCTATATGTGTTTCAGACAATACCTCGCCCTTCTCTGCAAAATCCTGTAATGTGTTGAGACTCCGGTCAATATCCATATAGAGTATGGCTTCCGTACGTTGTGTAAGAGCTCTGTACCAAAACGGCAAAATTCCCTCTATCTGCATCGTAACTTCCGATCCCTGTTGGTTGGGTTTGATGCTCCATCTAATAGTTGCATTACAAACAAATGGTTTGGTAAAGCTAAGTTTTTGATTTAGTGTCAATAATGTGTCGTTGCTTTGACTCTCCGGGCGGGTGATGCGAACCGTTCCTCCCAGTACGTGAGGCCACGATAAAGTACTGTC
>JBDHYT010000396.1:0-3099 GCA_039811485.1 Marinilabiliaceae bacterium
AGATATATCTGCACTTCAAAGTTGAAGATTCTGGCATCGGAATAGACAAAGACAAGATTGAGAAGATATTCGAATCGTTTACCCAAGCCGATGGAAGTACCACACGACGTTTTGGAGGCACAGGATTAGGCACCAGTATATCAAAAATGCTTGTGGAACTTATGGGTGGCCGTATTTGGATTGAAAGCCCCAATCCAAACTTCACGTGGTCGAAAGAGGCACCTGGAACGGTATTCCATATTGTAATCCCATTCGTGTTTGAAAAGAGTGACCAGCACACAGGCCCCCAGCATAATGACTACTCCAATGTGAAATCGCTTATCATCGACAAGCATCGTTCCACAGTGCTTATACTTCGCAAAACACTGAGTAACTGGGGCATACACTCAGAGACATGCGACAACCATGAGTGTGCAATCCAACATCTGTCGAACAATAGAGCTATCAAACTCATCATCATAGACTCACACATGGCAGCAACAGACAATTCGGGATTTATAACCCGGATGAAACAGATTTCGCCCGACATAAAAGTAATCCTCTTCTCGTCCGACTCGCGCTGGAAAAACACCAATGATGTGGCAGGTGTGGATGTACTACTGAAGAAACCCATAAAATACACACTATTATACTCTGCCATTGAATCGATGTTTTCAACTGCCACATCAACGCCGGTAAAGCCACTACAGGATGAGCAACGCATTACATACGGACGCAAAGTATTGCTGGTGGAAGACAATATTATTAACCAGAAAATTGCCGAAAAGATGCTGCTCCGCATGGGTATGGAGATCGAAATTGTAGAGAACGGCCAGGAAGCTGTAGATTGGTTTACCGAAGGCAAAGGGAGTGCAGATGTGGTACTTATGGATATTCAAATGCCGGTGATGAATGGCCTTGATGCAACAAGAGCAATAAGAGCAATGAACATAGAGATTCCCATTATTGCAGTTACAGCCAATGCCTTGAAGGGCGATCGCGAAGTGTGCATCGAAGCAGGAATGAACGACTACGTAGGCAAGCCGTTCAAACTTGAGGATTTAAGCATGGTTATAGAACGATGGTTGAAATAGTCAGCCAACAAACCATTGGGTAAGAAGAGTTAGTATAACCAATGATAGAATTACCATCTCGCGGAAACGGCTCTTCTGCCAGAATGTAACCATGGTGGCCGACAATACTGAGGCACCAATAGCGACAAGCGGCAACACATCGAAAGAAAAATAGGGTGTAAACACAAGTGCCGAAGGGTAAAATACAACCCATATCACAAAACGGTAATATTTTCGGGTTATAATCTTAACAGTTGTCAACCGCCTTATTGCACTCAGCAATCCAAAAACAACAAAAATAACGGTGGAAAAAAGGTATATCTGCGACAATATGTTGTGGTTGAAGAAAGCCACCGGAGTAAGAATGCTCTCAACCAATGAATCGCCGAAAAGCTTTAATTCATTGTTGACAAAAAACCAGGTTGCAGCAAAGAGATAAGGTAACAACAAACCAATCATGGCAGCCATAAACGATTTGAAACTGAACACTCTCATCATAGCCATTGCCAAAAGCAGCAGCGGGAAAAACCATATACCTTTACCATAAAAAAGCGACGCCACCGAGGTCCAGAAGGCAGCCTCAAAGGTGTAACGCATAGGCTGGGTAGCGGCCACGGCCAGAAACAGCCGTTCCATTGCGATAATGAAAAAGGGGGTAAAAAGCAGTATCGGATGTAACTCCTGCACCATAATAAATCCACTGGTGAAGAGAATATAGAAAAATGCAGTAAGATTGGTCTGTTTCTGAATGAAATGGTAATGGTTGGCGAGCCTGTTCACAGCCAGAGCACTTACGAGAGTGAGCAACACCGCAGCAATATTGATATAAAGCATATTGCCTTTTATAGATTCAACAAGCAGACTCCATAAAGGTGTGTCAACATCGCCTACCGGAGGAAGAGCACCGGCAGTAAAGAGCCTTACCCTTAGCCCCGCAAGGAGCAGTGGCAGAAGGGCAAAGGCCAAATAGTTGTTTTTGCTGAATATCCTGTAGAGTACCATCAGAGATCGAAACCTATATCCTTACGGAAATATTTATTGTCAAAATTAATCAATCCTGCATTTTTAAACGATAGCTCCAACGCCTCTTTTTGAGTGTCGGCAAGCGAACTTACTGCAATAACCCTGCCTCCGTTGGTCTCAACACCATTGATACCGAATCTTGTGCCTGCGTGAAACACCAGACTACCCTCAACCTTGTCAAAACCGGTTATACGGTCGCCCTTTTTATAGTCACCCGGATAGCCACCTGCCACCATCATAACAGTGGTACAGCATTTAGGACTTACCTCAATGGTCTTGTTTTTCAGCTCTCCTGCAGCTACTGCTTCAAAAAGGTCTATAAGGTCGTTTTCGATACGCGGCATAACGGCCTCAGTCTCCGGATCGCCCATTCTTACATTATACTCGATAACCATAGGATCGCCGTCAACATTCATCAACCCAATAAATACAAAGCCTTTATAGGTAATATTGTCGCTCTTGAAGCCTTCGATGGTTGGACGTATAATCCGGTCGTTTACCTTCTGCATAAATGCTTTGTCGGCAAACGGAACGGGAGATACAGCTCCCATGCCTCCGGTATTTAAACCTGTGTCGCCTTCGCCAATACGCTTATAGTCCTTAGCCTCGGGAAGAACCAAGTATGAATGACCATCGGTGAGTACAAAAACCGACAACTCTATGCCGCTGAGAAACTCTTCGATAACCACAGTCTGACTCGCCTTACCAAATTTCCCTTCGAGCATTACCCTGAGTTCGGCCTTTGCATCTTGCAACGAGTCGAGAATCAATACTCCTTTACCGGCGGCCAAGCCATCGGCTTTGACAACCTAGGGCGGCTTCAGTGAATCGAGAAACACCTCTCCTTCGGATATATTGGTGGATGTAACTGACAGATAGCGTGCTGTGGGTATGTTGTGGCGCATCATAAAGGCCTTGGCGAACTCCTTGCTGCCCTCTAGCACCGCACCCTGCCGCGAAGGCCCGATGACGGGAACCGAGAAGGTACGAGGGTCGTTGAGTATTGCGTCATAAATACCGTTTA